>NZ_JBFBIV010000014.1:0-140591 GCF_040702025.1 Streptomyces sp. NPDC088194
TTCCCTGCACCGACTCGGCTTCCGATTCCGCCTTCAGCGGCGAGTGGCCCCCCGATGCACCGCGGACTTCGTCCTGCCGAAGCACCACTTGGCCGCCCACCTGCCGAAGAAGCCGCGCCCCCCGGTGGGGGCGCGGCTTCAGGGCCTGCGGTGAGGCGCGGTCAGAGCGCGGCGCCGAAGCCGACGCGGCGGGTGGCGGGCTCGCCGATCTCCACGTAGGCAAGGCGCTCGGCGGGGATCAGGACCTTGCGTCCGTGCTCGTCCACCAGGCTCAGCAGCTTGCTGGTGCCGGACAGCGCCTCGGCGACGGCGGCTTCCACCTCAGCCGCCGACTGCGCGCTCTCGATGTTGATCTCGCGCGGCGCGTGCTGCACGCCGATCTTGACCTCCACGGCTTGGATACCTCCGATGGTCGGGCGGTGTGCGCGGTCGAATCGCGCCGTACGCAGCAAAGACTAGCCCCGCCCGACCGGCGGTACCGGCACGGCGGAAACGCCGTGAGCGAACAGGCCCGCGGCGGTACCCGACGAGCACTGCGGGGCCGGACCCGAAGGTCCGGCCCCGCACGTGGTGGAACAGGGTTCAGCGCGCGTCCTCGGAGCCCTGCTCGGGCCGGTGCTCGCCCTCGGCCCCGTGCAGCGGGAACCCGGCGATGCCGCGCCAGGCGAGCGAGGTCAGCAACTGGACCGCGGTGTCGCGGGGCACGTCGCTGCCGCTGGCCAGCCAGTAGCGGGCCACCACCTGGGAGACGCCGCCGAGGCCGACCGCGAGCAGCATGGACTGCTCGGTGGGCAGCCCGGTGTCCTCGGCGATGACCTCGCTGATCGCCTCCGCGCACTGGAGCGCGACCTTGTCGACCCGCTCCCGCACCGCGGGTTCGTTGGTCAGGTCGGACTCGAAGACCAGCCGGAAGGCGCCGCCCTCGCCCTCGACGTAGGCGAAGTACGCGTCCATCGTCGCTTCGACGCGCTTCTTGTTGTCCGTGGTGGACGCCAGCGCCGTGCGCACCGAGTGCAGCAGCGACTCGCAGTGCTGGTCGAGCAGCGCGAGGTAGAGCTCGAGTTTGCCGGGGAAGTGCTGGTAGAGCACCGGCTTGCTGACCCCGGCCCGCTCGGCGATGTCGTCCATGGCCGCGGAGTGGTAACCCTGTGCGACGAACACCTCCTGGGCCGCGCCCAGCAGCTGCTCGCGCCGAGCCCTGCGGGGCAGGCGGGTGCCACGCGGCCGTGCCGCCTGAGTCTGCTCGATGGCTGTCACGCCGCCTCCCAGTTCTGGTGGTGAAGGTACGAATGAACACCGCGATGGCCATCGTACTTTTCAGTAACGACCCTGTGCGCCGTGCGGACGGACATTCTCACTTCCTGGGACCTGCGGGCGGAAGTCCCGACGGGTCCCTCCGGTCCCGGCCGCGCCGCGGCGGTGCACCGGCGCGGGGCGCGGGGGCACCGTCAGCGGTAGTCGTCCTCGTCGTGGGGGACCGTACGGCGCTGCTCGGCGGCGTCCGCCGGGTCGGCCTCGGTGGCCTGGTCGGCGGGGCGGGCGGTGATCCGGTCGTCGCGCTGCTGGAGCAGTTCGGCGCGCTGCTCCGCGGTGTCCGCCTCGGGTTCCTCCAGGCCGAGGTCGGCCGCCTCCTGCGCGGCCTCGGCGGCTTCCGCGGCCTCCGCCTCGTCCATCTCGCCGATCCCGTCCCGCTCGTCCCGCTCGTCCGCGCGGTCGGACTCGTCCGGTGCGGCGAGCCTGCCGCGGGCGGCCGGCCCCCCGGCGCCGCCCTCAGGGCTGCCACTGGTGCTGCCGGTCTGGTCGGACATTGCCCCTCCTCGTGCCGGAACGCGCGATACCGCCACGTTCGAGCCTAGGAGCAGGTGCGCGCCCGCGCAGTGCGGGACGGCGGCTTTCCGCCGCTCGCCTGTCGTTTCCGGCCGCATGTGGCCGCGAACACTCGGCCGTTGACGTGATCGTCTCGTAATATTGCCGTATGCCCTCGACCGATCTTCCCCGCGCGGCCGTAGCACCGGCGTCCGTACCACCGGAGGGGCCGCGTCTGGCGGCAGGCGAGACGGTGCGGACCGTGGGGCTGCCCGGGCTCAGCCTGGTGGTGCGGTCACGTACCGACGGCGGACCGGAGCCCGCGCTGTGCGTGCACGGCCTCGGCGGCTCCTCGCAGAACTGGTCCGCGCTGATGGCCCGGCTCTCCGACGTGGTCAGCGCGGAGGCCCCGGACCTGCCGGGATTCGGCCATTCCCCGCCGCCGGACGACGGCAACTACTCGATCCCCGGGCACGCCAGGGCCGTGATCCGGCTGCTGGAAGCGGACGGGCGCGGGCCGGTCCACCTGTTCGGCAACTCCATGGGCGGCGCGGTCGCCGTCAAGGTCGCCGCGGCCCGCCCGGACCTGGTGCGCACCCTCACCCTCATCTCGCCCGCGCTCCCCGAGGTCCCGCCGCAGCTCACCGCCTGGCCCACCACGCTCACCGCGGTCCCCGGCGTGCTCCGGCTCTTCACCCGGCTGACCCGGGACTGGAGCCCGGAGCGCCGCACCGCCGGCCTGCTGGCGCTCTGCTACGGCGACCCGGGCGTGGTCGACGCGCAGGCCCGCGAGGACGCCGCGGCCGAGTACGAACGGCGGTTGAACCTGCCGTACTTCCGGGACGCGATGGTCCGCTCCATCCGCGGGCTCGCCGACGCCTACACCCTCGGCGGGCAGCACGCGCCGTGGCGCCAGGCCGAGCGGGTGCTCGCGCCGACCCTGCTGGTCTACGGCGGGCGGGACAAGCTGGTGTCGATGAGGTCCGCCCGCCACGCGGCCCGCGCCTTCCGCGACCGGCGGCTGCTGCTCATCCCCGGCAGCGGGCACGTGGCGATGATGGAGTACCCGGGGCTGGTCGACCGGGCCTTCCGTGACCTGCTGTCCGACGTGGCCGCGCGCCGGCGCGACGCCGGCGGCCCGCGGCAGCTCGGCGGCCTGGCGGGTGCGGGCGTGGGCAGGGGTCCGAGTACCGACGCGGCGACCAGGAGCTGATCGAGGGCGTGGGGAAGCACAGCGCGACAGACGGACAGGACGACCGGGACAGCCAGGACCGCTGGGAACAGGACCGCTGGGAGCAGGACCGCTGGGAGCAGCGGATACCCGACTCCGGCGGTTTCGTCAGCGGCGGCCCGATCCCCCCTGCCACCCCCGGCACCGGACGCCGCCGCCGCGGCCCCGCCGACGACAGCGACTACTTCGCGCCGCTGAGCCCGTACGGCCTGGACGGCCCGGAAGGCCCGGACGAACCGCGGAGCCCGCGCGACCCGGCCGAACCGCCGCTGCCGTACGACCCGGACGACTCGTCCGGCTCCCGCCCCGGCCACCCCGATCGGCCCGACCGCCCCGAGCATCCCGAGCACAACGCCTGGGGCACCCCCGGTGCCTGGTCGGCCGCCCGGTCCGGCCGCCGCGACCTGCCGTTCGACCCGGTCGAGGAGTGGGCCGAGGACTGGGCGCCGTACGACACCGCGTCCGCGCTCAGCTCGCCCGCCGCCCACGGCTCCCTTCCCCGGCACGGCCAGGTGGGGCGCGTGATGCCGCGGCCCCGGCAGGAGTTCGTGGACGCCTTCGACCAGCCGTCGCCGCGCCTCGTGTCGCACCCGCCGCCCGGCACCGCCGGCTCAGCCGCCTCGGGCGACGAGGGCGGCAGCGGCACGGACGACTCCGCGGCGCCCGCCGCGTCCGGCGCCGCGGGCCGCGGCAGGACCCGCGCGCTCACCGCCGTCGCCGCCGCCACCGCGCTGGCCGCGATCGCGGTGCTGGCCGGCACCCAACTGCACCGCGGCCACCGCACCGAGGAGGACGCCGCTCCCAGCGGCGACTCCGGCCCCTCGGCGGAGGAGACCTCCGCCGCGCCGTCCACCCCGTCCGCGGCGCCCGCGACCGCGAGCCCGGCGTCGTACGACGAGCAGATGGCCAGGCAGTATCCGCTCGACCCGCACCTCAGCCTCTCCGGCGCCTTCACCACCGTGCCCGGCCACCAGGCCGCCCCCGGCAAGGGCAAGGTGATGCGCTTCCGGGTCGACGTCGAGAAGGGGCTCGACCTCGACCCCCGGCTCTTCTCCGACGCCGTCTTCACCACCCTGAACGACGCGCGCAGTTGGGGTCACGGCGGCACGATGACGTTCGAACGGGTCTCCTCCGGCCCCGCCGACATCGTCGTCACCCTCGCCAGCCCCGGCACCACCGCCAAGTGGTGCGCCAAGTCCGGCCTCGACACCACGGTCGACAACGTTTCCTGCGACGCCGCGTCCACCCCGCGCACCATGATCAACGCGTACCGCTGGGCCCGGGGCGCCGCGACGTACGGCCCGGACCGCATGCACGCCTACCGGCAGATGCTGGTCAACCACGAGGTCGGCCACCGCCTCGGCCACAACCACGTCGGCTGCCCCCGCGAGGGCGCCCCCGCCCCGGTGATGATGCAGCAGACCAAGTTCCTGTCCCTGGACGGCGGCCCGACCTGCACCCCCAACCCCTGGCCGTTCCCGTAGCCGTTCCCCTGGCCGCGGCCCCGTCCGGCGCCGCGCAAGCCGGGTAAACGGCGGCCGCGCGCGGAAGTTACGCCCCTTCACCCCTTTTGGTGGCAGCGCGGACAACCGTCCACCGAAGCACCGTTGTCCCGGCATAGCGTGCTTCGCGCCGGACGGGCACAGCCACCGCATCATCGAACCGCGCAGCACCCCGACCCGGCAGCGACCGTACATCCGGCACGCCGAGAGGGGGCGCACTCGTGCGCATCGCACTACTCACCGAGGGTGGTTACCCGTATGCGCGAGGTGAAGGAGGTGCGTGGTGCGACCGCCTGGTGCGCGGTCTCGCGCACCACGAATTCGATGTGTACGCGCTCAGCAGATCGCCGCGGACCGAGGCCGGGGGCCAAGTGGACCCGCCCCCGCCGGTCAAGCGGGTCAGGGCCGAGCGGCTGTGGGGCGAGCCGCCGGCCCCGGTGCGGGGCGGTGGCCGGGCCGAACGGAAGGCCAGGCGGGCCGCGTTCCGCTGGCACTTCGGGGACCTGGCCGCCGCGCTCGCGGGTGCCGCGGACAGTGCCGGCCGGGGCCGTCCGGCGCGCGGCCGCGACCGCGCCGACCGGTTCGCCGCGGGGCTGTACGGCCTCGCCGAACTGGCCGCCGAGCACGGCGGACTGCCCGAGCTGATACGGAGCGAGGACGCCCTGGCCGCCCTGGAGGCGGCCTGCCACGCACCCGGCGTACGCCCCCTGCTCGGGGACATCGGCGTCACCGAACTCCTCGCGGTGGCCGCGCTGCTGGAGCACCAGCTGCGGCCGCTGTCGCTGCCCTGGTACGGCCCCGGCGAGCTGGGCTCCGCCGACGTGTGCCACGCCGTCTCCGGTGGCCCCGCCACACTGCCCGGGCTGCTGGCCAAACGCTTCTGCGGTACGCCGCTGATCGTCACCGAGTACACCGTGCGGGTGCGGGAGGCGCTGCTGGCCCACCGCGCGGCCGGGCTGACCCCCGCGGTACGGGTCCTGCTCGGGGACTACCACCGGCTGCTGGCCGGCGAGTCCTACCGGCAGGCCGCGCTCGTCACCCCCGGCTCGACCCATGTGCGCCGCTGGCAGGAGCGGTGCGGCGCGCCCACCGACCGTATCCGCACCGTCCACCCGGGCATCGACGCGGGGCGCTTCGCCCGGGCGGGGGAGGAGTCCGAGGAGGAGGCGCGGCGGCCCGCCGCGCGGGCCGAACCCACGGTCGTCTGGGTGGGGCGGGCCGACCCCGCGAAGGACCTGATCGCGCTGCTGCACGCCTTCCACGCGATACGCGCGGAGGAGCCGCGGGCCCGGCTGCGGGTCTTCCACGCCCCCGTCACCGACGAGCGCTGCGCCGGGTACCTCGGGCACTGCCGGAGCCTGGCCGCGCAGCTCTTCCCCGACGAGGCGGTCCACCCGCACGCCGTCGGCGAGAGCCCGGTCGCCTTCGAGGAGATCGGGTCTCCTGGCGCGCCCGAACCCGCGGACGCCTACGCGGCGGGCGACGTGGTGCTGCTCAGCAGCAGCGCGGAGGGTTTCCCGCTCAACCTGGTCGAGGCGATGTTCTGCGGCCGCCCGACGGTCTCCACGGATGTCGGCGCCGTGCGCGAGGTGATCGGCGGCACCGGGCTGATCGTGCCCCCGCGGAACCCGCGCGCGCTCGCCGACGCCGCGCTCGAACTCCTCCGCGGACCCGAGCGGGCCACCCGCCTCGGCGCCGCCGCACGCGAGCGCGCGCTCGCGCTCTTCACGGTGACCACCTGCGTGCACGCCTTCCGCGACGCCTACCTCTCCGTCGTCGCCCGCCACCCCGTCCCCCGCGAGCCCCTCCACGACGCCACCGGCGCCCCCCGACCCTTCGTCGCCCCCGCGGAAGCCCTCACCCCGTGCCGCTAGGAGCCCCCATGCCACCCCGAGACGAATCGCTTCTGCAATCCCCAGGCGAATCGATTTATCAACTCCCCACCCCCCGCCCCCTCCCCCCGGCCAGTCGCACTCCGCTCGTGCCCCACGAGGCTGCGGCGGTGGGTGCCTTGTCGGTGGGGGGTACGTCAGGGGGCGCGGGGAACTGCGCGAGCAACCGGCCACCGGCGGGTGATCGCACGGCGGCCGTGGGCGGTGATGGCGAGAGCGTCCGGCCACCGGCGGGTGGTCGCATGGCGGCCGTGGGCGGTGACGGCGAGAGCGTCGTCCCGCCGGCGGGTGGTCGCGCTGCGGTCGTGCCCCGTGAGGGTGTGGGCGTGGGTGCCTTGTCGGTGGGGGGTTCCCTAGGGGGCGCGGGGAACTGCGCGAGCAACCGGCCACCGGCGGGTGATCGCACGGCCGGCGCGGGCCGTGACGGCGAGAGCGTCCGGCCACCGGCAGGTGATCGCACGGCGGCCGTGGGCCGTGACGGCGAGAGCGTCGTCCCGCCGGCGGGTGGTCGCGCTGCGGCTGCGGGCCGGGATGGCGACAGCGTCGTCCCACCGGCGGGTGGTCGCGCGGCGGGCGCGGGCCGTGACGGCGAGAGCGTCCGGCCGCCGGCGGCCAGCCGCGCCGCGGGCGTAGGGCGGCCGGAGGGGAAGGGGGCGCCGCGGCGCAGGGGCCCCGCGGACCCGGTCCGCGGGGTGATGCACCACCACCACGCGATGATCGCGGGCGCAGCCGACCCGTGGGAGGTGGCCGCGGGCCTGGAGGCCCGGGGCGTCACGGACGTGGACGCACGGCGCCTGCGCCACCGCGACGTCTTCGGCCTCGCAGAGGAACTGTTCGCCCGGGTCCCCCGCACACCCCCGCGGAGCGCCCCCAACCCCGCGACCCGCACCTTCGTGCGGCCGCGCCCCCGCGACCTCGCCCTGCACCTGCTGCCGGCCGCGGCCTGCACCCTCGCCGCGGCCCTGCACGCCCCGGGCGCCGTCGCGGTCGCGGTGCTCGCCGGCACCGCGTGGCCGGCGCTGAGCCGGGGACCGTTACGCGTCCCCGGCCGCGCGGCGACCCGCGTGCCTGCGGCACTGTGCGCCGTCGCGCTGCTCGCCCTGGCCCGCTGCGGCCCGGACCCGGTCGGCACCGGGACCCTCGCCGTACTCGCGCTGACCCTGCTCCCGGCGGCAGCCCTGGCCCGCTGGTTCGCGTCGAGCGCCCGCGCCCAACTCGCCCCCAGCCACGGCCTCGCCGACTTCGCCGACGCGGTCCGCCCACGGCTGATCGCGGCCCTGGCCGGATACGCCGCGACCCTGCTCGTCCTGCTCGCCGTCCTCGGCTCGCTCCGCGGCTCGGCCGTCGGCGCGCTGCTGTTCGCGGCCCGCCTGCTCGCCGTGCACGGCGCGCCGCGGACCGCCGCCGCGGGCCTCGCCGTCGCCGTGGCCGCCCAGGCCCTGCTGCCGACCCTGCTCCCGGCGGGCCCCGCCGAGGCCGTCGCCTGCGGCGCCGCCGCCCTGGTGCTGGCCGCGCACTCCCTCCACCTCGTCCCGCGCGCCTCGGCCCACCGCATCTGACCTGCTGTATCACCAACCAGGAGAACCCTCGTGAGCACGCACCACCCGTCCGCCCGGACCACTCCGGAAGCGATCACCCCGGAATTCCCCGGGACCCCGTACCTGTACGGCCGCCCACCGGCGGCGCCGACCTGGGGGGCCGTGCCGGTCGGCCCGTTCGCGATCCCCGTCCCGCCGCCCCCGGTGCGGCCCGCGCCTGCGGGCAGCCGTACGGTCGCGGGGCGCCGGACCCGGCGGGGTGTGCGATGAGGGTGCTGCTGCTCGGGGCCGACGGTTTCATCGGCCGCCACGTCGCGGAACGCCTGCTGGCCGACCCCGCCTGCCAACTGACCGCGCTGGGCCGCAGCGACGACGCGGACGTGCGGTTCGACCTCGCCTCGGGCGCGCCCGGGGTGCTGTCGCGGTTCGTGGACGCGGTCCACCCGGGGGTGGTGGTCAACTGCGCCGGCTCCACCCGGGGCAACGCCCGCGACCTGACCCGGCAGAACATCGTGGCCGTGGCGACCGTCTGCGAGGCGCTGCGCCGCAGCTCGGTCGCGGCCCGGCTGGTGCAGGTCGGCTGCGGGTCGGAGTACGGCCCCTCGCCGGTCGGCTCGTCCACCGGCGAGGACGCGTCGCCGCGGCCGGGCGGCCCGTACGGCGTGAGCAAGCTCGCCGCCACCGAGCTGGTGCTCGGGTCGGGCCTGGACGCCGTGGTGCTGCGGGTGTTCAGCCCGGTCGGGCCGGGCACGCCGACGGGGGCGCCGCTGGGCCGGGTCGCGGAGGCGCTGCGCCGGGCGATGCAGAACGGCGACGGCGAGCTGAAGCTCGGCGGGCTGAGCGCGCAGCGCGACTTCGTGGACGTGCGCGACGTGGCCAGGGCCGTGCACGCCGCTTCGCTGTCGGCGGCGCAGGGCGTGGTGAACATCGGCAGCGGGCGCGCGGTGCGGATGCGGGACATGGCCGCGGCCCTCGCCCACGTCGCCGGGTACGACGGTGCGCTGCGCGAGCTGGACGACCCGCCGAACGCCGCGCCGTATCCGGACGGCTGCGGGTCCTGGCAGCAGGCCGACGTGCGTACGGCCCGCGACCGGCTCGGCTGGCGGCCACGGATCGGCCTGGAGGAGTCGCTGGCCGATGTGTGGATGGAGGCGGCATGCCGCGTCTGAACCCGTTCCCGCGCAGTGATCCGTCGACCCGCGGCGACCCCCTGGCCGCTTCGCGCGGCCGATCGGACCTGTCGTCGTCGGCCCGGCCAGCCCGGCTGGCCGCGTCCGGCGCCTCGACGTCAGGCCCTTCGATGTCCGATCCGCCCGTCTCCGACCTGTCCGGGGCCGGGGCGCCCCGGGCCGACCCGTCAAGGTTCCACTCGGTCAGGGGCGGGCGGTCCGGTGCCGCGCCGGACGGCCCGGCCCCGGCCGTACCCGGAGCCAGAACCGGCTTCGGGGTGCCGCTCTTCGCGCACCCGCTGGTCGCGCCCGCGGAGTGGGCCGAACTGGCCCGGCCGGGCGCGCCGGTGGACTGGGCCGCCTTCGACGTGTCGTCCGGCCCCGGCAGCCGCGCGGACGCCCTCTGCGCCGAGGCCCTCACCCGCGTCCGTGAGAACGCCGTACCACTCCTCGGACGGCTGGACGCGGTGTACGGCACCAGGCCGTACGGCGAGCTGGTCGCGGACGCCTCGCGCTACCGGGACTGGTACCAGGTGGACGGCTTCTACGTGGACCGGGCGCCCACGCTCCGCGCCGAGGTGGCGCAGTGCCGCCGGGCCACCGCGACCCTGCGGGCGCTGCTGCCGGAGGGCGGCCGGGTGGTGCTCGCGCCCGGCGCGCACCCCTACCCCGGGTATGCCGAGTTCGCCGACCAGCTGGTGGTCTTCGCCGGGCCGTGGACGCGCTACCGCTGGTCGGAGGTGCCCGCGTGGACGGCGGAGTACCCGCCGGGGCGGTTCGCGCACCTGGTGCACGGCCTGCCCGCCACGCACCTGGACGCCGCGCTGCGGGTCGCCCGCTGGCAGGGCGCGGGCACCGTGTACATGACCGACCGCACCGACCGGGACGGCGCGGACCCCTGGGCGGGCCTGCCCGGGTACTGGAACGAAGCGGTGCGCAGGGTGCGCGAGGAGCCGCCGCCCAGCATGTGACCAGGTTTCGTCTCGGCTTTCGGACCGGGTGTCTTGGAATGAAGAAGGGCGTGGCAGTGTTACAGGGCCAGGACGTGCGGGCGGCCGCCCGTACCTACTGTCCGATGACCTACCCAACCGTATTGCTGAGGTCCCTGTGTCGCTGCCACCCCTGGTCGAGCCGGCCACCGAACTCACCGTTGACGAGGTCCGCAGGTATTCGCGCCACCTGATCATCCCGGACGTCGGGATGGACGGGCAGAAGCGGCTGAAGAACGCGAAGGTGCTGTGTGTCGGGGCCGGCGGCCTCGGTTCGCCCGCGCTGATGTACCTGGCGGCGGCGGGCGTCGGCACGCTGGGCATCGTCGAGTTCGACGAGGTCGACGAGTCGAACCTGCAACGCCAGATCATCCACAGCCAGGCCGACATCGGCCGTTCCAAGGCCGAGTCCGCCCGGGACACCGTCAAGGGCATCAACCCGTACGTGAACGTGATCCTGCACGAAGAGCGGCTCGAAGCCGAGAACGTGATGGAGATCTTCGCGCAGTACGACCTGATCGTCGACGGCACGGACAACTTCGCCACCCGCTACCTGGTCAACGACGCCTGCGTGCTGCTCAACAAGCCGTACGTCTGGGGTTCGATCTACCGCTTCGACGGCCAGGCGTCGGTCTTCTGGTCCGAGTACGGCCCCTGCTACCGCTGCCTGTACCCGGAGCCCCCGCCCCCCGGCATGGTGCCCTCCTGCGCCGAGGGCGGCGTCCTCGGCGTGCTGTGCGCCTCGATCGGCTCCATCCAGGTCACCGAGGCGATCAAGGTGCTGGCCGGCGTCGGCGACCCGCTGGTCGGCCGGCTGATGATCTACGACGCCCTGGAGATGACCTACCGCCAGGTCAAGGTCCGCAAGGACCCGAACTGCGCGGTGTGCGGCGAGCACCCGACCGTCACCGAACTGATCGACTACGAGGCGTTCTGCGGCGTCGTCTCCGAGGAGGCCCAGGAGGCCGCGCTCGGCTCCACGATCACTCCCAAGCAGCTCAAGGAGTGGATCGACGACGGCGAGAACATCGAGATCATCGACGTCCGGGAGCCGAACGAGTACGAGATCGTGTCGATCCCCGGCGCGAAGCTCATCCCGAAGAACGAGTTCCTGATGGGCTCGGCCCTCGAACACCTCCCGCAGGACAAGCGGATCGTGCTGCACTGCAAGACGGGCGTGCGCAGCGCGGAGGTGCTGGCGGTGCTGAAGTCCGCGGGCTTCTCCGACGCGGTGCACGTCGGCGGCGGCGTCATCGGCTGGGTGAACACGATCGAGCCGGACAAGCCGGTCTACTAGGCCGGACGGTCCAGACAGTAAGGGGCGGCACCCTGGGGTGCCGCCCCTTACTCATGCCGTGCCGCTCATGCTGTTTCACCCATGCCGTGCCCGCGGGTGGTTCAGCGGTTGATGGACTGGATCTCCTGCACGGTGACCTGCCTGGGCTGCTGGATACGGCCGTCGGGCAGGGCCGCGCCGCCGCCGTCCGAGCCGGTCCAGCTGACGCTCCAGGTGGCGGTGACGTCGAGGTCGAACGGCCCGGTCGCCTGGGTGGACCTGAGGTAGGTCACACCGCACGGCGGATCGGCCTTCGGGTTCCCGTTGTAGTCCGCGCCGACTGTCCCGTCCCCCGCGATCGGGCAGTCGCCTGATGCCGGGTACACCGTCGCGTCCGACGTTCCCGGGTCGATGTGCACGCTCGTCGGGCTCGCGGTGGTCTCCGCCCAGATCTGCTGCCCGCCGCCGAGGTCCACCGACGCCCGCACCTTCACCGGCGTGTACTTCTCGTCCAGCCGCACCCAGGTGGGCAGGTTGACGGTCTGGGTGTTCACCGGGTTGGTCTTGATCGTCACGCCGGGCACCTGCGTGTGCGCGTACGCGATCTTCGACAGCATCTCGGACGTGATCACGTTCGGCGTGCCGGCGGGCGGGCGCTGCCCGTTGGGCACGAAGAAGGGGATCGTGGAGTTGCAGGCGAACTTGTCCAGGCTGTTCGGGGCGTCCGGGTTCTCCACCGGCCCCCAGAACATGCCCTTGCCCTGCTGGTCGATGTTGAAGTCCTTGTAGCCCTTGCCGCTGCCGTCCCAGGTGTAGTTGCTGTCGTAGTGCTTCTTGTACTGGTCCATGGCTTCGAGGGCGTAGTTCGCCTGCCCCGGCACGTTGGTGGCCTTCACCCCGTCCAGGACGTTCTTCTTGAACGTCACCGGGTCGGCTATCGGGCCGATCCAGCAGGGCGGCGGCGTCCAGTGCACGTCGACGGACGTGAGGGGGTGCGAGTTCCCGCCGGGGGAGCCGGCGGGGTACGTGACGCTGACGGCTCCGGCACCGGCGGTGAGGGTGCCGTTCTTGCTGTCGCCCGACGTATGGCTCGTCGGGGTGTCCTTGGACGTGCCGGTGTAGGCGTAGCCGGGTCCGGCTGCGGCGAGGACGACCACTCCGGCGAGCACCAGGCCGCGCCGCGCCGTTCTCTTGGCGTTCACTGCTTGCATTGGAGTGCCTTCTCCTTCACGGTGACTTCGCGCGCCTGCCAGACCGCCTTCGCGGTGGGGAGTTTGACCATGACGATGTCCCAGGACACGTAGTTCCGGTCGCTCGCCCCGGTCACGTGCACCTTTCCGCCGACGACTTCCTTGCTGTACAGCTTCGACTGGTCGTTGCAGAGCTTGACCTCGACGGAGGCGCCGCCGCTGCCCATCGTGAAGGTGGGCCCGTAGTAGCGGTCGGTGCCGGTCATCGTCAGCTTCTGGTCGACGTTCTGCTGGACGTAGCCCTGGGCGTAGGTGAGGGCGCTGTCGGCGGAGTACCCGAGCAGGCCCGGGTCGCTCTTGTTCTGCTTGGTGACCGCGTGGTCGATCGCCTGGATGTAGTTGGCGGCGCCCGAGAGCGCGGCGGCCTGGTCGGCGTTCTTCGGTGTCGCCCACTGGAACTGGGCCTTCAGGTCGGCCGGGAGCTTCAACGTGGGGTCGATCCGCAGGGACGCCCCGTTCGCCTCGCTCGGTGCGGCGGTGGACGCCGAGGGCGATGCCGAAGTGCTCGGTGACGTCGAGATCTTGTCGCCACCGCCGCCCGAGCCGCCGCCGCAGGCGGTCAGGGTGAGGGCGGTGGCCGCCGCGAGTGCGGTGGCGGTCACTGCGGTGCGTGCGCGCATCGTGGAGAGCTCCCGATCGGTCGTCGCAAAGGGAGCCACCGGGTCCGCGGCAATGACGTACACCCGAGTCTGGTCCCCGTATCCAGGCTTTCACCGTATCGAAGCGGAACAGCCTGTTCGAGGGCGGTGCAGTGCCTATTGGGTCACGGACGTGTCACGCCGTCAGCAGCCGCCGCATGCACGGAGTTCACGGGATTTCCCCGGACGAAGGACAACCCTTCCAGGACACAGACGGTCTTACGGGGTGTCAGATCGCTTATTGGATAAGAGTGGTCTATCACCACACATCTCACGAAAGGTCAGGCAGCCATGCAACTCGCGCGTACCCGTACCCGGAGCTCGGTCCGCCGGCTCGCCCTCACCGCCGTCGCGCTCGGTCTCGCCGTCGCCGCGCCCGCGGCAGCCGCCCAGGCGAGCACCACCCACGGCACGCACCCGGCCGCGCCCACCCAGTCCGCGGGCAGCGTGCACGGCGACCACACCACCGGCGCCGAGGTGCCGCAGGCCGCCGGGTCGGTCCGCTCGGGCGACCCGCAGTCGACCGTCGACCGCGTCGCGGACTTCTACGGCGCCTACATCGACGTGGTGTGGGACGCGCGCAACGACGACCTGCGCAACGGACTGCGCGAGCACTACCTGACCAGCGGTTTCCGGACGAAGCTGGCCGCGTGGGAGGCCGCGCAGCACGCCGACGGTGTGCTGCGCGCCCAGGACAACCCGATCGGCTGGCAGGTCACGGCCGACGGCGGCGGCGCCGGCCACGCCTTCAGCACCGTCCGCCTCACCTGGGGCAACCCGAGCAGCCCGTACTACACGTACCTGAAGGTCCAGTCCGACCTCGCGACGAAGCAGATCTCGGACATCGAGGACCAGTGAGCCGCCGATCCTGCCGACCGGGTCGTCCCGCCGGCCGGCAGGACGGCCACCGTCCCGGTCCCCGTTAACCGGTCCCCGTTCCGGTCCTACAACTCGCCCTTGCGGCTGAGGTGCGTGAAGGCGAGCCAGCCCGGCAGCACCGGCAGCCAGAAGGTCAGCAGCCGGAAGAACAGCACCGCCGGGGTGGCCACCTCCTTCGGCAGCCCCGCCGCGATCAGGCCGCCGGTCAGCGCCAGTTCGACCGCGCCGACGCCACCCGGTGTCGGCGCCGCGGACCCCAGCGCGTTGCCCGCGAGGTAGACCACCGCGATCGTCGCGTAGCTGAGGTTGCCGTCGAAGGCCCGTACGCAGCCGTCCAGGCACAGCACGAAGGTCACCGTGACCATCAGGGTGCCGCCGATGCCGGTGAGCAGCTTCGCCGGGCGCTGGAGCACGTCCAGCATGCGCGGCACGACGCCCGCGAACAGCGCGCGGACCCGGGTCGAGACGAACTTCCGCAGCGCGGGCACCGCGGTGACCACCAGCACCAGCACACCTGCGGTCAGCAGCCCCGCCATGACGGTCCTGGACGGCGACAGCGACGGCGTCTTCTCGGTGCCGGTGATGAAGCCGAACGCCATCAGCAGCACGATGTGCGAACCGAGCCCGACGAGCTGCGAGGCGCCCACACTGGCCACCGCGAGCCCGGGCCGTACCCCCGCCTTCTGCAGGTAGCGGGTGTTCAGCGCCACCCCGCCCACCGCGGCCGGCGCCACCAGCTTCACGAACGACCCGGCGACCTGCGCCATCACCGTCCGCGGCCACGACAGCCGCTCCGGCACGAAACCGGACAGCGCGCCGGCCGCGGCGACGTAGCTCGCCGCGGAACCGACCACGGCGACCAGCGCCCACTTCCAGTCCGCGTGCACGATGGCGTGGCCGATCGGCACCGACGAGAGCTGGGAGAGCAGGAAGTACGCGGCGAAGGCGCCCGCGATGACCGTGATGAGGGTGCGCGGCTTGATCCGCTCCAGCCGCACCGGCTCGACGGGCGCCTGCGGGCGGATCAGCAGCACCTGCTGCCTGATCCGCGACAGCAGGTCCTCCTCGCGGATCTCCTCCAGCGCGTCCTCCATGGCGCGCTTCTCCGCCTTGGTCTCGGCCTTCCGCTCCGCCTTCGACGGTGTCTTGGCCGCCGAGCCGTCCGGCTCGGCGGCCACCGTGGCGGTGCTCGGCGCCGGCTCGCGAGCGGGGTGCGCCCTGCCGCGCTCCCTGGCCTCCTTGTCCGCGGCCAGCGCGGCGAGCACCGCTTCGCGCTCCCGCACCGCGCGGGCCCGGTTGAGCATCTTCAGCTCGCCGCGGGTGGAACGGCTCAGCGCGATCGGCTGCAACAGCGGCAGCGACGCGGCGACCGCGTCCGGACCGAGCACCGACAGCGCCGCGCCCACCGCCCGCGCCGGGCCGACCCGCAGCGCCATGGTGGTCAGCAACTGCGCGATGTCCATCCGCAGCAGGATGTCGCCGGTGGCGATCTCGCCGCCGCGCAGGTCGGTGAGGAAGACCGTGCCGCTCCGGTCCACCAGCAGGGACTCGCCGACCAGCCGCCGGTGCGCGATCCGCCGCGACTGAAGGGCGCGCACCTGCTTCCACGCCTCGCGCATCAGGGCGTCGGTGATCTCGTCGTCGTCCAGCGCGTCCAGGCGGCGGCCGCCGATGTGCTCGTAGACGAGCATCACCGCGTCGGGGCCCAGCTCCGAGGTGGCGATCAGCTTCGGCGCGTTGGCGCCGGCCGCGATCGCCGCGTAGGCCAGCAGCGCCTCCTGCTCCAGCGCCTGCCGCAGGGACAGCAGGCTGCGGCGCTGGGTGATCCCGCCGACCAGCGACATCCGCCGCCAGGCCCGGTAGAAGAAGCCGTGTGCCTGCTGCTCGCGGTCCACCACGGTCACGTCCAGCGGCGGACCGTCCTCCAGGGTGACCAGGTAGGCGCGGCCGCGGTCGGAGTCCGCGCTCTCCGGGCCGGTCTCCACCACCCGGCGCGCGGTCAGCGGGGCGAACCCGACCCGGCGCAGGCCCGCGAGCAGGTTCTGGCCGGTGGGGCGGACGTTCGGCGAGCCGACCGCGTAGATCGTGCCGTTGGCGACGGCCCAGCCGATCAGCAGGGTCAGCGCGATGGAGAACGGCGTGGTGTAGCCGCCGGCCAGCACCGCGAACGCGTCCAGCAGCAGGACGAACCACAGCGCGACCCGCCAGCGCGGGCGTCTGGCCATGCCGGAGGCGGTGACGTAGGCGATCACCGGGGCGAGGTAGCCCTGCACCGGGTCGGTCATGCCCAGACCGGTCGGCGCGCCGTGCGAGAGCGCCTCGCGGATCGAGCCGGGGGCGGCGTTGGTGACCCACAGGTCGGTGGCGAGCGCGGCGCCGTGCGCCAGTACGGCCGCGAGCACGCCGTCGGCGATCCGCAGCCCGTCGCGTCTGACCAGCCGCTCCACGGCGAACGCCACCGGCACGATGAGCACCGCCACGCTCGCGGTGGTGCCGGTGAACGAGGAGAAGAAGTCGGGCGCCCGCATGGCGCCCTTGGTGATGTCGGTCTCCAGGCCGTTGGTGGTGGCGTGGGCGAAGCCCGCGATGGCGAGCACCACCCCGATGCCCAGCAGGCCCATGAAGAAGCGCACCAGGTCGGCGGGGCGGTGCACCCGGGCGGCGAGCAGCGGCTCGTCCACGGACACGGCCTGCCGGGTCGCGCCGGCCGGTTCGAGCGGCGCGCCGTCGGCGGGCAGGTCGCCGCCGGACGGGTCCTCGGGGTCCGGTGCGGACCAAAACGGTTCTTCCGGTGCCAGGTGCGAGCCGTGCGGTTGGGGGGCGGGCGGCTGCGCGGGGTGGTCGGGGCCGGCGGGGTGGTCGGGGGCGCCGCGCGTGGACCCGGTGCCGCCCAGGTCGCCCGGGTAGCCCAGGTCGCCCGGGTCGTCAGCGCCGTCCGAGCTGCCCGACCCGTCCGTGCCGGAGTTGCCGGAGTCGCCGGAGCCGTCCGAGCTGCCGTTGCCGCCCGAGCCGTCCGAGCTGCCGGAGTCACCTGAGCCGCCGGAGTCACCTGAGCGACCCGAGCCGCCGGCCACCGCCTTCGCGCCCTGGTCGCTGTCCTCGCTCACCGCGACCCGCGGCTCAGGGGCGGACGGGGACAGCGCTCCAGGAGCGCCGGCGGCCTCCACGGCCTCGCCGGCGCCCTGCTTGTCCCCTGTTGTCTCTTCTTGGTCTCGTATCACCAGTCACCGCCCGGACGATGGTGGCATGCGCTGTGCACGTACGGAGCCGTAGCCCCCCGGTGTCGGCGGTGTGCGGCAGGATTGGCCGGGTGAGCGAGGAGAGCGGTGCGACCGGGGCGGGCGAGCTGGGCCCGTACGCGGAGAAGGTGCTGGACGCGGTGGACCTGATTCCGCCGGGCCGGGTCATGACGTACGGCGACGTGGCGGAGTGGCTGGGGGAGGGCGGGCCGCGTCAGGTCGGCCGGGTGATGGCGGAGTACGGGGCGGTGGTGCCGTGGTGGCGGGTGGTGCGCTCCGACGGGGTGCTGCTCGCCGGGCACGAGCAGCGCGCCCTGGCCGCGTACCGCGCGGAGGGCACCCCGCTGCGGACGGTCGGCCCCGCCGCCCAGGGCCACATACCGCGCCTGGACATGCGCGCGGCCCGCTGGGACGGGCTCTCGCCGGACGGCACGCGCACGCCGGACGGCCCCGGGCGGGCGCCCGGCGCCGGCCCCGAGGGCGCGCCCGGGTCTGCGGGTGGCGCGAGCGGCGGATGACGGCCGGAGGGTCATGTCATCCAGCTTCCGCCATGCGGAGGCAACACATGCCGCGACCAGCCCGTACGGAGTACATTGCCTGACCACCACGAAACCGGCGAACCACGTGAACCCCTCTTCCCCACTTCCTCGCGTTTCCCCTGACGGCGCCCCCGCGGCGCCCGGCTGGGAGGACCGGACCGCCGACGCCCGTGCGACCCGCCCGGGCGTCGGAGGCTACCGGCTGGTGCGCGCGCCGGCGGTGTCCGCCGCGCCTCCAGTGCTGGACGCATCCCAGCGCGCTGTGGTTGAGCACGGGCAGGGACCTCTCCTGGTGCTCGCCGGCCCCGGCACGGGGAAGACCACCACGCTGGTGGAGGCCGTGCTGGCCCGGGTGCGGGCCGGCACCCCCGCCGACCGGGTGCTCGTCCTGACCTACGGCCGCGCCGCCGCCGTCGAGTTGCGCGACCGGATGGCCGCCCGCGCGCAGGCCGTGACCGGCAGCGCCACCGCCGCGCCGCAGGCCACCACCTTCCACTCGTTCTGCTACGGGCTGCTGCGCGCCCACCAGGACCCGGACCTGTTCGCCGAGCCGGTGCGGCTGATGTCCGGGCCCGAGCAGGACCTGATGGTCCGCGAACTGCTCGCCGGACAGGCCCGGCTCGCCCGCGAGGGCCGCGCCAAGGTGAGCTGGCCCGACGACCTGCGGGCCGCGCTCACCACCCGCGGCTTCGCCGACGAGGTGCGCGCGGTGCTCGCCCGTACCCGCGAACTCGGCCTCGCCCCCCGCGCGCTCGCCGACTTCGCCCGCCGGATCGGCCGGCCCGACTGGCTCGCCGCGGCCGCCTTCCTCCAGGAGTACCTGGACGTCGCCGACCTCCAGGGCGTCATCGACTACACCGAACTCGTGCACCGCGCGGTCCGGCTGGTCCGGCGGCCCGAGGTGCACACCGAGCTCGCCGGGCGCTACGACGCGGTCTTCGTCGACGAGTACCAGGACACCGACGCCGCGCAGGTCCGGCTGCTGCACGCGATCGCCGGGCAGGGCCGTACCCTCGTCGCCTTCGGCGACCCCGACCAGTCGATCTACGCGTTCCGGGGTGCCGACGTGAACGGCATCCTCGACTTCCCCGCCGCCTTCCCCGACCGGGCCGGCCGCCCCGCCCCGGTGCGCGTGCTCACCGGCAACCGCCGGGCCGGCGCCGCGCTGCTCGCCGCCACCGGGCGGCTGGCCGGCCGGATGGCGCTGCCCCGCCTGCCCGCCGCGGCGGCCCGCGCCCATCGCGCGCCCACCGCCCACCGCCCCGGCGGCGCCCTCGCGGTGCGCACCCACCCGACGCCCGGGGCCGAACTCGACGCCATCGCCGACGCCCTGCGCCGCGCCCATCTCGAAGACGGCATCCCGTGGTCGGACATGGCGGTCCTCACCCGCACCACCTCCGCGCTGCCCACGCTGCGCCGCGCGCTCGCCTCGGCCGGTGTCCCGATCGACCTCGCCCCGTCCGCGACCCCGCTGCACGCCGACCCGGCCGTCGCACCGCTGCTGCTGGCGCTGCGGGTGGCGGCGGAAGCGGCGGCGCCCGCGGCGGCGCGCGGGGGCATGGCCGGGACGGAGGCCGTGGGGGAGGCCGGGACGGAGGCCGTGGAGGAGGCCGTGGAGGAAGGCGATGCCGCGGAGGAGGCCGGGACCGGGGACGCGGACGGGCCCGAGCCCGTAGCCGTATCCGTTTCGGCGGACGGGAGCGAGGACGGGAGCGGGGACGACGGCTCGGAAGGGGACGCTCTCGGGCTCTCCGTCGAGGACGCCCTGACGCTGCTCACGTCGCCGCTGGGCGGCATGGACTCGGCGGACCTGCGGAAGCTGGGGCGCGCGCTGCGCGAGGAGGAGCGGGCGGCGGGTGTGGCGGTGCCGCGTCCCTCGGACCTGCTCATCGCGGAGGCGGTCGCGCGGCCGGAGCGGCTGGCGACGCACGACGCCTCGTACGCGCGCGGCGCGCGGCGGATCGGGGCGCAACTGGCCGCGGCACGCGCGGGGCTCGCGGCGGGCGGCACCGTGGAGGACGCGCTGTGGGCGCTGTGGAACGGTTCGGCGTGGCCGGGCCGGCTGGAGCGGGCGGCGCTGCGCGGCGGTCCGGCCGGACGGAACGCCGACCGCGACCTGGACGCGGTGTGCGCGCTGTTCGAGACGGTGGCCCGGGCGGAGGAGCGCACCGGGGGCCGCGGCGCGCTGAACCTGATCGACGAGCTGTCGTCGTTCGACATCGTGGCCGACACGCTCGGCGGTCGCGCGGTCCGGCCCGAGGCCGTACGCCTGATGACCGCGCACCGCGCGAAGGGCCTGGAGTGGCCGCTCGTGGTGGTGGCGGGCGTGCAGGAGGGCGTGTGGCCGGACCTGCGCCGCCGCGGCTCCCTGCTGGAGGCGGACCGGATCGGTGGTGACGGCCTCGCGCCGCCGCTCACCCCGGGCGCGCTGCTGGCCGAGGAGCGTCGGCTGTTCTACGTCGCGGTGACCCGCGCGCGGGACCGGCTGCTGGTGACGGCGGTGAAGTCCGCGGCGGACGACGGCGACCAGCCTTCCCGGTTCCTCGCCGAACTCGGCGTGGAACCGGTGCACGTGGGCCACCGGCCGCGCCGCCCGCTCGCGGTGGCCGCGCTCGTCGCGGAGTTGCGCGCGACCACCGTGGACCCGGCCGTGTCACCCGAACTGCGTGACGCCGCCGCCCGACGGCTGGCCCGGATGGCCTCGCTCACCGACGACGGCCACGCGCTGGTGCCCGCCGCGGACCCCGAGCGCTGGTGGGGCGTGTACGAGCCGACCCGGTCGGCCGTGCCGGTCCGCGACCGGGACCAGCCGGTCGTGCTGTCCGGCAGCGCGCTCGACCAGCTCGCCAACACGTGCGCGCTGCAGTGGTTCCTGGGGCGCGAGGTCAAGGCCGAGCCGCCGTCGACGGCCGCGCAGGGCTTCGGGAACGTGGTGCACGTCCTGGCCGACGAGGTCGCCTCCGGCCGGGCCCCCGCCGACCTCGACGTGCTGATGGCGCGGCTGGACTCCGTATGGGACGCGCTCGCGTTCGACGCGCCCTGGAAGTCCCGGCAGGAGCGGGAGAACGCCCGCGCCGCGCTGGAGCGCTTCCTGCGCTGGCACGTCATGGAGCGGGGCCGCGAGGCGGTCGCCGGGGAGCACGCGTTCGACGTGACGCTGGAGGCGGGCGACGCGCAGGTGCGCATCCGCGGCAGCATGGACCGGGTGGAGACGGACGCCGAAGGGCAGGCGTACGTCGTGGACTTCAAGACCGGGCGGGCCAAGCCCACCGCGAAGGAGGTCGCCCGGCACCCCCAACTCGCGGTCTACCAGCTCGCCGTCCGCGAGGGGGCAGTCGACCCGCTCTTCGGCGGGGCCCGTCCGCACCCCGGCGGCGCCGAACTCGTGCAGCTCCGGCTCGGCGCCACCCGCAAGGAGGGCGGCGACGCGCTCCCGGCGGTGCAGCGGCAGGAGCCCATCGAGGGGGAGTGGGCCCAGGACCTCCTCGCCGAGGCGGCCGGGCGGGTGCTGGACGAGCGCTTCACACCCGCGGCCGGCCAGCACTGCGCGCACTGCGCCTTCCGCTCGGCCTGCACCGCCCGGCCGGAGGGCCGGCACGTCGTGGAGTGAACGCCAGGGGTGGGTGTGACGGCCTGTGGATAACCCACAGCACGCTGTCGCAGCCGGACGCTATGGTCTGTGTACGGAGCAAGGGGATTCCGGGTGCCCGCCGCCACCAGCGCGGGCCCCTGGGGGGATGCAAGGGGGCGGCCGTGGCGGCCACACGTAACTTCTGCGCGGCGGTGCTCGGCACCGCGGTGGCCGTGGCGGTGCTGACCGGCTGCGGCGGGGACACGGACGCGGGCGGCGCGCCGATCGTCGTACCGGCGGCCACCACCGCCGAGACCGGGGCGTTCGCGGGGGAGAGCGCCGACCGGATCTTCTCGAAGGCCGAGGAGGCGATGGACTCCGTGACGGCCGTGACCGTCGACGTCGTCCTCTCCGACGACGAGGGTGACGCGCACATCACCGCCGCGCTCACCGCCTCCGGAAAGTGCGCGGCCTCCCTCGAGAACGACGGGGAGGACCCGGTCCAGGTCATCGGCATCCACGACGCGTACTACCTGAAGGCCGACGCCTCCTACTGGGAGGACCAGGACGACAGCCACGGCGACGTACTGGCCCGGGCCTTCGCCGGGAAGTGGGTCAGGCTGCCCGCGCAGGAGCAGGAGGCGGACGACCTCGACCAGTTCTGCAAGCTGGACTCCCTGCTCGCCTCGGTCGAGGAGGGCGACGAGGTGACCGGCAAGGACGCCCCGGCCAGCCGCTACGGCCGGGCCGTGGTCCCGCTCCACGAGCGCGACGACGACGGCACCACCAACACGGTGTACGTCGCCGCCGACGGCACGCCGTACATCCTCGGCCTGGTCAGCACCGACGGCGGGGGGAGCCTCCGCTTCAGCGACTTCGGCAAGGCGCCGCGGATATCCGCGCCGCCGGCCAAGGACACCGTCGACCTCTCCTCGGTGGGCAGCGACGCTCCGCACCTGTCGGTCTGACTCGGTCTGACCTGCCCCCGAACGGACGGGCCGGCCGGTGAAGCGTGTCGGCCCGGCCGGATAGCCTCGCTGGGTGGCAAACCCTCTCCACCACCCTGATCAGCTCAAGGAGCTGCTGGGTATCCCGTTCACCCCCGAGCAGATGGCGTGCATCACCGCGCCGCCCGCTCCCGGGGTGATCGTGGCCGGGGCGGGCTCGGGGAAGACCACGGTGATGGCCGCGCGGGTGGTGTGGCTGGTCGGCACCGGACAGGTCGCGCCGGACCAGGTGCTGGGGCTGACCTTCACCAACAAGGCGGCCGCGGAGCTCTCCGAGCGGGTGCGGCGGGCGCTGGTGCGGGCGGGCATCACCCCGGGCGAGGCGGACGGCCCGCCCGACCCGGCCCTGGACCCGGACCAGGTGCCGGGGGACCCGCAGATCTCGACGTACCACGCGTTCGCCGGGCAGTTGCTGAAGGACCACGGCATGCGGATCGGGTTGGAGCCGACCGCGCGCCTGCTCGCCGACGCCACCCGCTTCCAGCTGGCGGCGAAGGTGCTGCGGGCCGCGCCCGGCCCGTACCCGGCGCTGACCAAGGGGCTGCCCACGCTCATCGGCGACCTGCTCGCACTGTCCGGCGAGCTGTCGGAGCACCTGGTGCCCGCCGAGCGGCTGCGCGCCCACGACACGCGGCTCGCCGCGCGGCTCGGCGAGCTGGACCCGGGCACGCGCGGCTACGCCTGGGTGAAGGAGGTGGCGCACGCCACCGCCGCCCGCCGCGACCTGGCCGAACTGGCCGCCGCCTACCGACAGGAGAAGAAGGGCCGCGACCTGCTGGACTTCGGCGACCAGATCGCGCTGTCCGCCGAGCTGGCGCAGGGCCGCCCGGAGGTCGGCGCGCTGCTGCGGGACCAGTACCGGGTGGTGCTGCTGGACGAGTACCAGGACACCTCGGTGGCGCAGCGGCTGCTGCTCGCCGGGCTGTTCGGGGGCGGCACCGGTCATCCGGTGACCGCGGTCGGCGACCCCTGCCAGGCGATCTACGGCTGGCGCGGCGCGTCCGTGGCGAACCTCGACGACTTCCCCCGGCACTTCCCGTACGCCGACGGGCGGCCCGCCGACCGCTACTCGCTCAGCGAGAACCGCCGCTCCGGCGGCCGGCTGCTGGACCTCGCCAACACCCTCGCCGTCGAACTGCGGGCCCGGCACGAAGGCGTGGAGGCGCTGCGCCCGGCCCCCGGCGCCGAGCGCGACGGCGTCGTACGCTGCGCGCTGCTGCCCACGCAGGCCGAGGAGACGACGTGGCTCGCCGACTCCGTCGCCCACCTGGTGCGCACCGGCACCCCGCCCGGCGAGATCGCGGTGCTGTGCCGTACGGCCGCGCACTTCGCCGACATCCACGCGGCGCTGGTGGCCAGGGACGTGCCGGTCGAGGTGGTCGGGCTGTCGGGGCTGCTGCACCTGCCCGAGGTGGCCGATCTCGTCGCCACCTGCGAGGTGCTGCACGACCCGACCGCCAACGCGGCCCTGGTACGGCTGCTGACCGGACCGCGCTGGCGGATCGGCCCGCGCGACCTGGCGCTCCTCGGCCGCCGGGCCCGGCTGCTGGTGCGGTACGGTCCCGGGCCCGGCGCCGGTGCGGACGGCGAGGGGCCGGACCGGCTCGCGGCGGCCGTGGAAGGGGTCGATCCGGCCGAGGTGGTGTCGCTGACCGACGCGCTGGAGACGTTCCTCGACGCCGAACCCGGCGACGAGCTGCCGTTCTCCGCCGAGGCGCGGGTGCGGTTCGCGCGGCTGGCCGCCGAGATAAGGGAGTTGCGCCGGGCGCTCGCCGACCCGCTGATGGACGTGCTGCACCGGGTGCTGGCCGTCACCGGGCTCGAAGTGGAGCTGGCCGCGTCCCCGCACGCGCTGGCCGCCCGCCGCCAGGAGACCCTCAACGCGTTCCTCGACGTGGCCGCGTCCTTCGCCGGGCTGGACGGGGAGGCGACGCTGCTGGCCTTCCTCGGGTTCCTGCACACCGCGGCGCAGTACGAGAAGGGCCTCGACAGTTCGCTGCCCGGCGGCGACGACACGGTGAAGGTGCTCACCGCCCACAAGGCCAAGGGGCTGGAGTGGGACGTGGTCGTGGTGCCCGGGCTGGTCGCCAAGGGCTTTCCCAGCGAACGCGGACGGGAGCTGTGGCCGCTGAACGCGAAGGTGCTGCCGCACGGTCTGCGCGGCGACGCCGCCACCCTCCCCGACGTGGAGGCGTGGACCCGGGCCGGGCTCGACGGTTTCCGCGCCGCGATGAAGGAGCACCAGCGCGTCGAGGAACTGCGGCTCGGGTACGTCACCTTCACCCGGCCGCGCTCCCTCCTGCTCGGCTCCGGGCACTGGTGGGGGCCGACCCAGTCCAAGCCGTTCGGTCCGTCCGCGTTCCTCGACGCCCTGCGCGCGCACTGCGAGGCCGGGCACGGCGAGATCGAGGTGTGGGCCGAGCCCCCGGCCGAGGACGCCGACAACCCGGCCCTCGCCTCCGCCACCGAACCCCCCTGGCCGCTGCCCCTCGACCCGGCCGCCTTCGAACGGCGCCGCCATGCCGCGAAGACCGTCCGCGCCCAGATCGACGCCACCCGCCCGGACGCCTCCGACACCCCCCTCCTCCCGCAACCCACCCGCGCCACATCCCCCCGCCCCTCCCTCCCCCCGCAACCCACCCGGGGGAAAGGCCACCCGACCCCCGACCCCACCGGCGCCCCCCACCCCGCCGATCCCCCGCTCCCTCCCGACGACTCCCGCCTCGTCTCCGCCTGGGACCGCGACCTCACCGCCCTCACCGGCGAACTCCGCCGCGCCCGCGCCACCGTCCACGACGTCCCCCTCCCGCGCACCCTCACCGCCACCCAGCTCATGCGGCTGGCCGCCGACCCGGACGGCCTCGCCCGCGACCTGGCCCGCCCCCTGCCGCGCCCACCGGCCCCCGCAGCCCGCCGCGGCACCCGCTTCCACGCCTGGGTCGAGTCCCGCTTCGAGGCCCGCCCGCTCTTCGCCCCGGAGGACCTGCCCGGCATCGAACCCGGCGACGACATCGCCGACGAGCAGGACCTCGCCGCCCTCAAGGACGCCTTCCTGCGCACCCCGTACGCCGAGCGCACCCCCTACCGCGTCGAGGCCGCCTTCACCCTCACCCTCGCCGGCCGCCTCGTCCGCGGCCGCATCGACGCGGTGTACCGGGAACGTACGGACGCCGTGCGCGCGGATGCCGTGGCCGCCGACACCGGTTCCGCCGAGCCGTCCGGCCACGACGCGGACCCGTACACGTACGAGATCGTCGACTGGAAGACCGGGCACCGGCCCGACGCCGCGGACCCGCTGCAGCTCGCGATCTACCGGCTGGCCTGGGCCGAGCAGCAGGGCGTGCCGCTGGAGCGGGTGCGGGCGGCGTTCCTGCACATCCGCACCGGCACGCTCCTGCGCCCCCCGGACCTGCCCGACCGGGCCGCGCTGGAGCGGCTGCTCAGCCCCGATCCGCCGGACCGGGCCGAGGAACCGCCGCACTGACAGCGGGCGGGCGCGGGGCGCGGGGGTGCGTCGGCGGAGTGCGTCGGCGGGGTGCGTCGGCGGGGTCGGCGGCAGGCGGCGGAGCAGGGCCGACGACGCGGCCGGTACGCTGAAAGCCATGCGTACGACCCCGGACAACGCCGTCCACCCGCACCCCGCCGACCCGGCCCCGTACATCGCCGAACACAGCGCCGCGTTCCTCGCCGCGCTGGGGGACTGGCTCCGTATCCCGTCCGTCTCCGCGAACCCGGACCACGCCCCCGACGTACGCCGCAGCGCCGAGTGGCTCGCGGCGGCGCTGACCGACACCGGCTTCCCGGTGGCGGAGGTGTGGGAGACCGAGGGCGGTGGCCCGGCGGTCTTCGCCGAGTGGCCGAGCGGCGAGGCCGACGCGCCCACCGTGCTCGTCTACGGGCACCACGACGTGCAACCCGCCGCGCGCGAGGACGGCTGGGCGACCGACCCGTTCGAGCCGGTCGAGCAGGACGGGCGGCTGCGGGCACGCGGCGCCGCGGACGACAAGGGCCAGGTCTTCCTGCACACCCTGGGCCTGCGCGCGCACCTGGCGGCGACCGGCCGCACCGCTCCGGCGGTGAACCTGAAACTGCTGGTCGAGGGCGAGGAGGAGTCCGGGTCGCCGCACTTCGGGCCGTTGATCAGGAAGCACGCCGACCGGCTCGCCTGCGACACCGTGATCGTCTCGGACACCGGCATGTGGGCCGAGGACACCCCGACGGTGTGCACCGGCATGCGCGGCCTGGTGGACGGCCAGATCGACCTGTACGGGCCGGACCAGGACATCCACTCGGGCTCGTTCGGCGGCGCGGTGCCCAACCCCGCCACGGAGGCGGCCCGGCTGGTCGCCGCGCTGCACGACGAGGACCGGCGGGTGTCGATCCCCGGTTTCTACGACGGTGTGGTGGAACTCACCGACCGGGAGCGGGCGCTGCTGGCGGAGCTGCCGTTCGACGAGGCGGGCTGGCTGCGTACGGCCAAGTCGCACGCGGCGCTCGGCGAGCACGGCCACACCACCCTGGAGCGGATCTGGGCTCGGCCGACCGCCGAGGTCAACGGCATCCACGCCGGTTACGGCGGCCCCGGCGGCAAGACCATCGTGCCGTCCACCGCGGAGATCAAGTTCTCCTTCCGGCTGGTCGCGGGGCAGGACACCGCCCGGGTGCGGCAACTGGTCACGGACTGGGTGGCGGCCCGGCTGCCCGACGGCATCAGGCACGAGATCCGCTTCTGGGGCGACGGCACCCGCCCGTGCCTGACCCCGCTGGACCACCCCGCGCTGCGCTCGCTGGTCCGCGCGATGGGCCGCGCCTTCGGCCAGGAGATCAGGTACACCCGCGAGGGCGGGTCCGGGCCGGCCGCCGACCTCCAGGACGTACTGGGTGTTCCCGTACTGTTCCTGGGAATTTCCGTGCCGTCCGACGGTTGGCACTCCGTGGACGAGAAAGTGGATCTCGACCTGCTGTTCAAGGGCGTCGAGACCGCGGCGCACCTGTGGACGGAGCTCGCCGCGGACTGGGCGGCCGAACCGTGGCCGAGCAGCCGGTGAGCGGCGCGGGCCGACGGCGCAACGGGCACCTCGCGCCCGCTCGCGTGGAACCCGTACCGCCCGTACGGCCGGCACCGCTCGTACGGCTCGTACCGCAGGCATCGCAGGCACCGCAGGCACCGCAAAGGGGAGTTGGGAAGACGCCTTGACCGAACTCGACGCGACATCGAAGCCGCTGAGCCTCACCTACACCGGGGTGGACCGCGCGGCCCACCATCGGCTCGACGAGGCATGGCTCGCGGCTGCCTGGAGCCACCCCACCACCCGCGTCTTCGTCGTCTCCGGCGGCCAGGTGCTGGTCGAGGACACCCCCGACGGCGGCGCCGAACTCGTCATGACCCCGGCGTTCGACGCCCCCGAGACCGAGCAGCACCGCTACTTCCTCGGCATCGACGAGGAGGGCGTGCGCTACTTCGCCCTGCAGAAGGACACCCTGCCCGGGCGGATGGACGAGGCGGCCCGCCCGGCCGGACTGCGCGAGGTGGGCGGGCTGCTCGCCCCGATCGAGGCCGGGCTGATGGTGCACGCCGTCGCGCTGGAGAACTGGCAGCGCATGCACCGCTTCTGCTCCCGGTGCGGCGAGCGCACCGTCATCGCCGCCGCCGGCCACATCCGCCGCTGCCCCGCCTGCGGCGCCGAGCACTACCCGCGCACCGACCCCGCCGTGATCATGCTCGTCACCGACGACGAGGACCGCGCCCTGCTCGGCCGCCAGGTGCACTGGCCCGAGGGCCGCTTCTCCACCCTCGCGGGCTTCGTGGAACCCGGCGAGTCCATCGAGCAGTCGGTGCGCCGCGAGGTCTTCGAGGAGGCCGGCGTCACCGTCGGCGACGTCTCCTACGTCGCCAGCCAGCCCTGGCCGTTCCCGTCCAGCCTCATGCTCGGGTTCATGGCGCAGGCCACCTCCTCCGAGATCCACGTCGACGGCGAGGAGATCCACGAGGCCCGCTGGTTCTCCCGCGAGGACCTGCGCGCCGCCTTCGAGTCCGGCGAGGTGCTGCCCCCGTTCGGCATCTCGATCGCGGCCCGGCTGATCGAGCTGTGGTACGGCAAGCCGCTGCCGAAGCAGGGGGGAGCCGCGGCGGTGCGGTAGCCGCGGGTGTGCGTCCTGCGAGCCTGGCGGGTCGGCGGGTGTGTCACTGGCCGGCGCGCTCCGGCAGGTCGTGCGCGTACTCCACGTACAGCGGGCTGGCGATCACCACTCTGCTGAAGGCGGCGGCGGTGTCGCCGTCGCCGGGCGGGTAGGCGAGGTCGGCGGTGACGCGCGCGTATCCCCGCGTCCAGGCGGCGGTGGGTGCGGAGGCGCGGCGGTCGAGCCAGTCGACGAGTTCGGCGGTGCCCTGGTGGAGGTGGCCCAGCCTGGACAGCTGTGTGGGTGGGGAGTCCGCCTGGAGGACCGGCAGGTCCTGGTGGCCGAGGGTGTCGAGCGTGTCGTGGGCCTGGCCGCCTTCGCGCCTGAACCACGCCCGGCTCCTGGTGACCTCGCTGTAGGCAGGGGGGCGGGAGGCGGCGCCGGACGTCCATGCCGTGCCGCCGGTGGCGTACTCCGTGACGATCCTCGCGGCGGGCGGCGGCTCCTGCCGTGGCGGCGGGGCCGGCAGCAGCAGGTGCTCGGCGGAACCGTGCATCAGCAGGCGGACCTTGCGGCCGGAGGCGTCCAGCGGGTCGTAGCCCTCGACCGGGTCGGCGGGGTCGAGGAAGACCACCATGTGGCTGAACGGGTCGTCCAGCAGCATGTCGTTGAGCGGGGCCTCGAACCAGATCCACTGACCCGGGCGGTGCTCGGCATCGGTGAACCAGCGCGCGTGGCTCTCGATCTGCTCGGTCACCCGCCGCAGATGGTCGAGGCGCTCCCGCTCGTCGCTCGTGGCGGCGGGGGACACGTCCACGCCGACCAGGGGCGTGGAGACCTTCAGCGCCATCTTGAGCCGGCCACTGAAGCGGCGCCGGGCCAACGGGACGAACTGCCGTAACTTCGCGTCGGACAGGTAGACCAGTTCGCTCAGCATGGATTCAGGCTAGGGGAAGGTTTGACCTGCCGTCAGGCACTAAAGCGACGAGGGCCGCGCCCCGGGGGGGGCGCCGGGGGAACGCGCCCCGGTCGCCGCCATGGGCGCGGCCCTCGGTCCGAGGTCCGGACACCGTCACTTGGCGAGGACGTCCAGGACATCCTGGGTGCTGCCGACCTCGGCGATGCGCGGGAAGACGTTCGCCACGCTGTGCTCGTGCGTGGACAGGTCCCGGTCGGTCATGGCGTCGACGGGCAGCGTCACATGGAAGCCCTGCTCGTGCGCGTCCCGGGCGGTGGACTCCACGCCGCTGCCGGTGGCGATGCCCGTGACGACCACCTGAGTGACGTCGAGTGCCCGCAGCCGGTCGGCCAGGCCGGTACCGGTGAAGGCGCTGCGCGCGTGCTTGGTCACGAGGATGTCCTCGGGCTGCCGGTCCAGTTCCGGGATGAGGTCGGTCCAGCCCTCGGGGAACGAACGGGTGCCGGGGCGGCCCTGGTCGGTCCGGCCCGACGGTGCCCCCGCCACGTTGACGAGGACGACGGGGAGGCCGCGGTCGCGGAACACCCGCAGCAGGTCCGCCGAGCGGTCGACGATCCCGGTGACGGGGTGCGCGAGCGGCAGGGTGACGATGCCGGCCTGGAGGTCCACGACGATGAGCGCGGTCTTCGGGTCGAGGGTGGTGATGGGCATGCGAAGTCCTTCGGAGTGGCGGGGTGGTGAGGTGCCGACAAGCCGGGTGAGGGCACGCCGGAGCGGCGGTGGGGCCGGGACGGCAGAGGTGGAGCGGCGGAGCGGTGCCGGGGAGGCGGGAGCGGGACGGCGGAGGTGGAGCGCTGCCGGGGAGGCGGGAGTTGGACGGGTCAGGGCGACTGGGCGAGCCGTCGGAGCAGGTCGGTACAGGAGGCGAGCCGCGCGACCTCCTCGGCGGAGAACCCGGCCCCGATCGCCTGCGTCAGCCAGTCCTCCTTCGCCAGCCGCCCGGTACGGAACTTCTCGCGCGCGGTCTCGGTGAGGCTCAGTACGGTCTTCCGGCCGTCCCTCGGGTCCGGCGAACCGCTGATCAGCCCGGCGTCCTCCAGGACGCCGACGATCTTCGCCATCGACTGCGGGCGGATGCCCTCGGCGCGCGCCAGTACGGTCGCCGTCGCCGCTCCGTCGCGCTCGATCCTGAGCAGGACCGACGACTGGGACCGGGTGAGGTCGCTGCCGTGTCCCTGCTCGCGGAGCCTGCGGGTGAGCTGCCCGAGAACGACGCGCAGCTCACCGGCGAGGGCCGCCGGGTCAGACGCCGACGACGGCTCCCGCTCCGGTTCCGGTGCACGCTCCGGCGCACGCTGATCGTCCATGTTCTGCAGGCTAGCATTCTCTTCAGCCAACTGCACAGTTGGCTGTCGAAATTGCCGAGAGTGCCGATGACGCGTGCCTGCGGGTGGCGCCGCCGCCGTACCGGAGAGCGACGGAGGTCCGAGGCTAGCGGGGGCTCCACGCGTGACCTGTTCGCCGCCACTCCCGCGCACCGGCCATCAACACGGTGACCAGGCGCTCCTTCTCCTCGACGTATCCCTGCCACTCGTACGCGAACTGGGCGGCGAGGGTCCGCTTGATCACCCCGTACCGGCGCGCGGCCTCCGGGTTCGCGATCAGGAAGTCCCGGAAGAGGCGGTACCCGTCGGCGAGCGGGGAGCCGGCGGTCACGGCGTGCAGGTGGTGCGTCCGCTTTCCGTCCGCCATCTTGCGGAGGAACATGTGCCCCTCGTCGGCCGCGAACGACCCGGGGCGGTACTCGTACCCGATCCGTGCCAGCGGCTCCACCCGAGCGGCCACTGCTGCCAGATCGTCGAGAACCGCCATCACGTCGATGGTCGGCTTCGCGCACAGCCCGGGCACGCTGGTCGACCCCACGTGCTCGATCGCCCGTGCGCCGGGCAGGGCGTCCGCGAGCAGGTCGCGCTCGGCGGCGAACCGGCGCGGCCACCGCGGGTCGTACTCCACCACCTCGACCGCGGGGGTCCGCTGCCGCGCCGACAGCGCCCCGCCTTCGTACTCCCTCAGCAGGGCCAGGTGCGCGAGGTCCGTTCCCCCGGGTTCGCCCGAGGCGCCCACCACCTCGACGTACGTGACCTCGCCCGCCACCACGTCGGCTCGCGCGCCGCCCTGTGCCGGCCGCCCGTCGTGGCGGGGCACTCCGGCGCGGATCGTGTACCCGCCCGCGGGCAGCGACAGCGCGAAGAAGCCGGTCGGGCTGGTGAAGGGGGCCGCCAAGCGGAGCATCCTGGGCTCGTCCGGTGTCACGGCGACGAAGAAGGAACCGAGCGGCTCGCCTGTCGCGGTGCGGGCCACGCCGCGCACCACGCCCTCCCGACTTCCCCGCATTCCCCCACCGTCCCACGTCCGCGCCCCGCGGGTGCCGGTGCGGGCCGGGTACGGCGGGAGGCCGGTTGACGGTGGGCGGTGGACGGCCGGGGTGGGTGCGGCCGGGTCAGTCCTGGTAGCCCTGGGCGGCGAGGATCTGGTCGATGCGGGAGCGGTGCGCCGCCTCCCACATGTCGAGGGTCTCGGCGGACTCCTTCGCCAGCTTCGCGCGGGCGTCGGCGAGCAGACGGGCACCCCGGTCCCGGGGCGCGACCACGACGCCCTCCTCGTCGGCCACCACGATGTCGCCGGCGTTCACCTGGACACCGCCGCAGGTGACCTGGGCGTTGAGGGGCTCGACGGCGGCCTTGCCGCCCGGGATGGGGAGCACGCCGCGCGCGAAGACGGGGAAGCGCATGTCGCGGATCTCGCCGAGGTCGCGGATCACGCCGTCGATCACGAAGGCCGCGATCCCGTTCCGCTGGGCGACCGCGCAGACGTTGCCGCCGGCGACCGCGTAGTCCACGTCTCCGGCCTCGACGACGATGACGGAGCCGGCCGGGGCGCGGTGGATGGCGGCGTGCAGCATGAGGTTGTCACCGGCCGGGCACCGCACGGTGAAGGCCGGACCGGCCACCCGCGGCATCGACGGCCACAGCGGCCGGATGCCGATGTCCATGACCTGCTCCCGGCCGAGGAGGTCGGCGAGCGTGGTCGGCGGTATGTCCTGGAACCCGGCGGCGTCGTCCATGATCCCGAAGGTAGCACCGGCGCGGGGCGGCCACGGAGGGTCCCGGCCGGTCTCCTGGGAGCGGGCGGTCAGGCGCCCCCGGGCGCGGCGGGGCGCCTGGGGGCGTGCCGTACGTCAGGCGCTGAACGTCAGGCGCTGAGCGCCTGGGAGACCTGGGCGAGGCTCGGGTTGGTCATCGTGGACTTCTTGCCGCTGGGCGCCACGACCAGAACGGTCGGCACCGTCTGGTTGCCGCCGTTGGCCTCCTCCACGAACTTCGCCGACTCCGGGTCCTGCTCGATGTTGATCTCGGTGTAGGCGATGCCCTCCCGGTCGAGCTGGCTCTTGAGCCGGCGGCAGTAGCCGCACCAGGAAGTGCTGTACATGGTCACGGTGCCGGACATGTGGTGATCCGCTCCTCGTCCAGGGGTCCTCGGGGTCCTCCATCCGGCAACGCCGGACGAGGTGTCATCATTCCTCCGAACGTCCGGGGCGCCGCGTGCATTCCGCCCTCTCCGGTCCCGCTACGGCCCCGCTACGGCCCCTGCTCCGGCGCCGCTTCGATGCCGCCGCCGCGCCGCGGACCGTACACCGGACGGGCAAGCCTGTGGATAACTTCGCCGGGGTGTCGCCGGAACCTGGCACAGTGGCGGTGTGACTGCGACAACCCACGACTCGCTCTTCCCCGCGATGCCCGACTCCGCGGACGCGGTGCTCGACGGACTCGACCCCGAGCAGCGCGCCGTCGCCACGGCACTGCACGGCCCGGTGTGCGTGCTGGCCGGTGCCGGCACCGGCAAGACCCGTGCGATCACCCACCGGATCGCGTACGGAGTGCGGTCGGGCATCCTCCAGCCCTCGACGGTGCTCGCGGTGACGTTCACCGCGCGCGCGGCGGGGGAGATGCGCGGGCGGCTGCGGCAGCTGGGCGCGGGCGGGGTGCAGGCGCGGACGTTCCACTCCGCCGCCCTGCGGCAGTTGCAGTACTTCTGGCCGCGGGCGATCGGCGGCGAGATGCCGCGCATCATGGACCGCAAGGTGCAGCTCGTCGCGGAGGCGGGCGCCCGCTCCCGGATCAGGCTGGACCGCAGCGAGCTGCGGGACGTGACCGGCGAGATCGAGTGGTGCAAGGTCACCCAGACGGTGCCGGAGGAGTATCCGGCCGTCGCCGCCAAGACCTCGCGCGACGTGCCGCGCGACCCGGCCGAGGTCGCGCGGATCTACGCGACGTACGAGCAGTTGAAGCGCGACCGCGGCCTGATCGACTTCGAGGACGTGCTGCTGCTGACCGTCGGTGTCCTCCAGGACCGGCCGGACGTGGCGGACACCGTCCGCTCGCAGTACCAGCACTTCGTGGTGGACGAGTACCAGGACGTCAGCCCCCTCCAGCAACGCCTGCTGGAGCTGTGGCTCGGCGGCCGGGGGAATCTGTGCGTGGTCGGCGACGCCTCGCAGACGATCTACTCGTTCACCGGCGCCACCCCGGACTTCCTGCTCGGCTTCCGCACCCGCCACCCGGACGCCACCGTGGTCAAGCTCGTCCGGGACTACCGCTCCACCCCCCAGGTCGTCGGCCTGGCCAACGGCCTGCTCGGCCAGGCCCGCGGCCACGCCGCCGCCCACCGGCTCGAACTGATCTCGCAGCGCGAGCCGGGCCCCGACCCGGTCTACACGGAGTATCCGGACGAGCCGGCCGAGGCCGAGGGCGCCGCCCGCCGGATCAAGGACCTGATCGACTCCGGGGTGCGCCCCAGCGAGATCGCCGTGCTCTACCGGATCAACGCCCAGTCCGAGGTGTACGAACAGGCCCTCGCCGACGCCGGGGTGCCCTACCAGCTGCGCGGCGCCGAGCGGTTCTTCGAGCGCCCCGAGGTGCGCGAGGCAGGCATGCTGCTGCGCGGCGCGGCGCGCGCGGCCGCCGACCCGGGCGAGGAGCGGGAGACCATCCCGCAGCAGGTGCGGGCGGTGCTCAGCTCGCGCGGCTGGGCCTCGGAGCCGCCCGCGGGCTCCGGTGCGGTGCGCGACCGCTGGGAGTCGCTGGCGGCGCTGGTGCGGCTGTCGGAGGACTTCACCGCGGCCCGGCCCGCCGCGGAGCTGTCCGACTTCGTCACGGAGCTTGACGAGCGGGCCAACGCCCAGCACGCCCCCACGGTGGAGGGCGTCACCCTCGCCTCGCTGCACGCCGCGAAGGGCCTGGAGTGGGACGCGGTGTTCCTCGTCGGCCTGACCGAGGGCACCTTGCCGATCACCCACGCCAAGACCGACGAGCAGATCGAGGAGGAGCGCCGGCTGCTCTACGTCGGGGTGACCCGCGCCCGTCTGCACCTCTCGCTGTCGTGGGCGCTGTCGCGCTCGCCCGGCGGGCGCGGCGGTCGGCGGCCCTCCCGCTTCATGGACGGACTGCGGCCGGGGTCCGCGCCGCGCGGCGCCCGGGGCGGTGCCGGCGGCCAGGGCGGCGCCGAGCGCGGCTCGGGCGGCCGCAGCAGGCGCCGCGGCCCGGTGCTGTGCCGGGTGTGCGGGCGCACCCTGTCCGAAGCCGGCGAGATCAAGCTGATGCGCTGCGAGGACTGCCCCTCCGACCTCGACGAGGCGCTGTACGACCGGTTGCGCGGCTGGCGGATGGAACAGGCCAAGGCGCTCGGCCAGCCCGCCTACTGCGTCTTCACCGACAAGACGCTGCTGGCCATCGCCGAGGTCAGGCCGTCCGACGAGCAGGGGCTCTCCGCGATCCCCGGCGTGGGCGCCCGCAAACTCGACAAGTTCGGCGCCGACGTGCTGGCGCTGTGCACCGGAGTTCCCCTGGACGAAGCCGACGAAGCCCAGGACAGCGCGGAATACGACGCTCCGGACGAAGTACCGGAAGAGGCCCTTCCGGCCAACTCGCAGGAGGGCGCGGAATCTTCTTCGGAAGAAGCCGAAAAATAGTTTGCGCATCGCGCGGGAGTCCTCATAGCCTGCGTGAGCACGGTCGAGAACGGGTCTTCCAAGAGCCGCCAAGACTGTGATGTACTAGGCAAGTCCGGTCCACTGCCCTTACGAGACGCCGAGAGGAGGCGAGCACAGTGAGCAGCAACATCACCATCACCAAAATGACCGATCGTCCGGTCATGGCAGCCGCCTGCTCGCTCGACGTCTCCGTGGTCTCGCTGCATGGCAGCCGCCGGTCCCTCGCCTCTGCTCTGCTGCCGGTCCTGCCGGTGCGTGAGCACAGTGAGCGACCGACCGGGGCGCCCGCGGTAGCGGCGGCGAAGGCACAGGCGACCGCCTATGCCTTTACCTCTGCGGCTGCCGGCGCCGGCGCGACGAGCGCGAAGGCTGCCAAGGGCGGTGCCAATGGTGTCAAGGGCGCCATTGCCGCCGGACTGGTGATCGGACAGCAGCAAAAGAAGACGCAGCACGGTATGTGGGCCTTCCGCGGGCCTGAACCCTGGAGTGATCCAACCTGACATCGAGTCAGGTCGGCACCCTCAGGGCCGCGGAATCCCACACCGGGAACCGCGGCCCTTCTGTTTTCTCCACCCGGAGATCGCTGTCTACGCAGACAGACACAACCGAAGACCGGCCCACCGGCCGGACCGACAGACGAGGAACGAACACCGTGCATTCCGCCCCGCACGACACGTCCGGACTTCAGCCCGACCTGACCGGGACGCCCACCGGCGACCTCACCGACCACCCTCCCCTCGGCACTGCCGTCGGGGACCCCAGCGCAGACCCTCCGGAGAACACCTTGCTGCCCCTCACCGAGCTCGACGACGAGATCGAGCGACTCGGCGTGCCCGTCCCCTGCCGCACCTACGACCCCGAGGTCTTCTTCGCGGAGTCGCCGGCGGACGTGGAGTACGCCAAGTCCCTCTGCCAGACCTGTCCGGTCCGCGAGGCGTGCCTCGCCGGCGCCAAGGACCGCCGCGAGCCCTGGGGTGTCTGGGGCGGCGAGCTGTTCATCCAGGGCGTCGTGGTTCCCCGCAAGCGGCCGCGTGGCCGTCCGCGTAAGAACGCCGTCGCGGCATGAGCACTCGCGCCATGTTCCGCACCCGGCCCGGCACGATCGACCGGCCCTTGACGCATGACCCGAAGCACCGCAACTCCAAGAATCAGGCCCCGATGACGACTTCCCGCACCGATCAGCTCGCACGTACTTCCGACGCCTTCGCGTCGACCCAGAACAGGAACCTCGAGATGCAACTCATGCCAGAAGCCCTGGCTCGTGCCCATATGCAACAGCGACTGCGCGAGGCCGAACAGCAACGTAGGTCGCAGCGCCTGCTCACCGCCCGCCGGCTCCAGCGCCGTGCCGAACGCGCCTCGATGCGCGCCCGGCGCGCGCTGGCCATGGCGGTCATGCAGTAGCCGGCGCACGCGACAGCCCTCGCGACGTGACCGGGATGCCGTAACGGCACACCGGAAACCTCGAAGCAACGCTGACCACGTACGATCCCGCGGGACCGGTCCGACCAGGACCGGTCCCGCAGTGCGTTATCACGACAAAACAGGCGTCCGCGGAGGTATCGTCACCCAGTGGATCAGAAACCCTCTCAGGCCACGACGACGGGCACACCGTCCAGCACACCGCGCACGTCCGGGACGGCCTGCGGTCGCTGCGGCGCCACTGCCGAGGGCCTTCCGCTGACCTGGACCTGCTCCGTCGAGAACGGGCGCCGCGTCTACTTCTGCGACACCTGCGCCCGCGAACACCTGCGCAGCATCGAGGGGCGCCTCGACTCCGCCTGGTGGTAGCTCACGCCGACGCCGCGGTGCCCTCCGGGTCGAACCCCGGCAGCCACTGCTGCAACTCCGCACGCAGCCGCACCTCGGCGCCGAGCTGGCACAGCACCCCGACCGTGCTCAACGTCACCCGGTGGATCAGCAGATACGACGGCGGCAGGTTCAACTGCTTGCCCAACTGATGCGCCGGCGACCGAGGATCGGCGATCCGGGCCGCCTGCGCCCGCATCCACGCCCGGTCGAACCGGAACTCCTCCCGCCCGGCCGGCTCGATGATCGGCCGCAGATAGTCCAGTACCGCTTCCGCGTCGAGGGTGATCGTCGGCTTGACGAAGCCCTCCGCGCGCAGCATGCGGTATACCTCCTCCGCGTCGTCGGCCAGCGCCAGCCGCAGCGCGGTGCCGATCGGCAGCGGCAGGCCCTCCGGCAGCCGGTCCACCGTGCCGAAGTCCAGCACCCCCAGCCGCCAGCCCTCCGCCGGGCCGTCGTCGACGAGCAGGCGGAAGTTGCCCGGGTGCGGATCGGCGTGCAGCAGCCCGGTCCTGGCCGGGCCGGCGAACAGGAAGTGCGCCAGCAACTGTCCGGCCCGGTCCCGCATCTCCCGGCTTCCGCCCGAGATCACCTCCGACAGCGGCACCCCGTCCATCCACTCGGTGACCAGCACCTGGTCCGCCTGGTGCACCACATCCGGTACCTCGACATCGGGGTCCCCGGCGAACTCCTCCGCGTGTGCGTGCTGGGCCGCGGCCTCCAGTTCGTAGTCCAGCTCCTCCGCGACCCGGGCCCGCAACTCCGCGAGCAGCGGCTTCACGTCCATTCCCGGCACCAGCGGGCCGAACAGCCGCGCCACCCGGCCCAGTTGCGACAGGTCGGACAGCAGCGCGTCCCCGGCCCCCGGATACTGGACCTTCACCGCGACCTTGCGGCCGTCACTCCACACCGCCCGGTGCACCTGCCCGATCGACGCGGCCGCGGCCGGGATGTCCTCGAACGACGTGAACATCGAGCGCCAGTCCTTGCCGAGCTGCTCGGACAGCACCCGGTGCACGGTGCGGGCCGGCATCGGCGGAGCGGCCTCCTGGAGCTTGGTGAGCGCCGCGCGGTACGGCCCGGCGACGTCCTCCGGAAGTGCCGACTCGAACACCGACAGGGCCTGCCCGAACTTCATCGCGCCGCCCTTCAGCTCCCCGAGCACCTTGAAGAGCTGTTCGGCGGTGCGCTCCTGCAACTCGGTGGCGACCTCGTCGGCCGGCCGGCCGCCCAGCCGCTTGCCCAGCCCGAGCGTGGCCCGCCCGGCGAAGCCCAGAGGAAGCGCGGCCAGCTTCGCGGTGCGAGTCACCGCCTTGCGTGGAAGATCAGACATGCGCCCCCTCATTTCCCGTCGGTCACATGGCCATTGTGCCTCCCTCCGCCGCCGCCCGGCCGTGACGATCTCGACTTATCGCCTGTGGCGAGCGCTCCCGGGACCCCGCGGCCCCGCTGCCGGGGCCCTCCCCACCCGCAGCAGCGGTCCCGCATGCGCGCCCCGCCGTCGCCCGTGTCCCCGGGCCGGTCCCTGCCCCGAGCCGTGGCCGTACGCCGGTCCCCGTCCACGCCCCGGCGGGTGCGGCGGGCCCGGCCGCGTGGACCTCGGCACGGTGGGTTTCCGCGGTGCCGCCCCCGCTTCCGGCGCTCTGGCTGCCGCCGCCCCCGCTTCCGGCCTCCCGACTCACGGCGCCACCACCTCCGACGCTCGCCGTCGGCGCGTCGGCGGTGATCGCTCCTCGCGCCCCCGGCGCGCCGACGGTCCGCCGCCGCGCCGCCGCCCCGCACCCGCAGCGGCCGTCCGCGGTCAGCGCCCGCACCCGGGTGGACAAGCGGGACAGGGACACCTCCACCCGGGCGCCCGCGCTCGGCGGCACCCGCCCGTCCAGGTGGGCCAGCACATGCGCCGCCGCCAACCCCGCCACCGCCGTGGCCAGCGCGATGTCGCAGGCCGGGACCGCGGACGGGCGTCCGGAGCGCAACTGGGCCAGCACCCGGGGCAGGGCCGGATCGCGGTCGGCCAGCGCCAGTAGCTGGCACTCCCCGCAGCCGCTCCGCCCGGGCAGCACCAGCGGCCCGACCAGGCCGGTGCCCTCCAGCACCCCCGCGTAGAGGTGTGGCACTCCCGAAGCCACCAGGCGGCGCGCCTGGGCCGCGTCGGGTGCGTAGGCGAGCAGTCCGTCCCGAGGGGCGACCACGGTGAGCGCGCCGCCGCCCGCCGCCCCGGCACCGCTTTCTCCGACCGCTCCCGGCGCCCGCGAGGCGCCACCCGGTCCGGCTCGGCCGTGCCCGCGGGTCACCCCGGGCGCGGCGCGGCGGACCGCACCCCTTCCCGCGGCATCGCGCCGCTCACCCACCTGCTCGGCGGGGAAGCCCGCCGGGCCGATGTCCCACGGCTCGACCCGCCCCACGTCGACGACGTCCACCGCCCCCACCCCTGCGGCCGACAGCACGGACGCCACCGCGGCGCCCACCCGGCCGGCCCCCAGCACCCGCACCCGCGACGCGCGCCGGTGCCGTATCCGCAGCGCGCCCGCGCCCGGGCCGGGGTGTACCACCGACAGGGCCGCGAGGTCCGGGCGCAGCCGGTCCAGCATGTCCGTGCGGTGCCGCAGCGCCCCGGACAGGTCGGAGTGCGCCGAGGCGTCGTCCAGCACGCCGCCCTCCGCCAGCAGGCCCAGCAGGTGCCGGACCCGGTCGGGCCCCAGGCCCAGCGCCTCCGCCTCGCGGGCCAGCACGTCCGCGCTCCGCGTGCCGTCCAGCAGCGACAGGAATCCGGCCGACGGTCCGTCCACCGGCTCCAGCACCACCGCCCGCTCCGGGTCCACCCCGAACTGCACGCACTCCCGGTCCCGCCAGCTCCTGCGCAGCGCGCTCTTCAACATCAACCGCATGGCTCGGCCCTCCTCGCCTGCCGGGCGCGTCCGAGCACGCCCCGGGCGCGCCACCGCGCCCGCGCCAAAGCCCGCTCGGACATACCGCCACCGAATCGCCCAATCACTCTCAGTGACCGATATCTCCACCATGCCCGAAAAACTCACCAGGCCGGAGAAGTTATCCACAGGCTGTGAGGGATAGTCGTTCAAGATGCGTACAAAGCGAGGTGATTCCCGCGGCAACCGGCCCGGGGGCGGGACTTCCCCCACGTACAGCGGGTAACGTCGAGATGTGTCCGCCGATCCTGCCCATGACATCGCAGACCAGCCCGCCCGCGGCACCCGGGCGGGCGAGCCGGGCGGAGCGGGTGGCCCAGGCATGACAGGCCCGGTGGAGGTGCGCCGCAGTGCCCGTCGCCGCCGTACGGTGTCCGCCTATCGGGACGGCGACCGTACGATCGTTCTCCTGCCGGCTCGGATGTCCGCGGCCGAGGAGCAGCGCTGGGTGACGGTGATGCTGGAGAAGCTCGCCGCTCAGGAGAGCCGCCGGATGCCCGGTGACGACGAACTGGCCGCCCGCGCCGAGCGTCTTTCCGAGCAGTATCTGAACGCCCGGGCCGTACCCGACACCGTACGCTGGGTCACCAACCAGAACTCCCGGTGGGGGTCGTGCACCCCGGCCGAAGGCAGCATCCGGCTGTCCCACCGCCTTCAGGGCATGCCCGAGTACGTCATCGACTACGTGCTGCTGCACGAACTCGCGCATCTGCTGGTGCCAGGTCACGGCCCGCAGTTCTGGAAGCTGCTGGAGAGCTACCCGCGCACCGAGCGCGCCCGCGGGTTCCTGGAAGGCGTCGTCGCCGTCGACCGCCTGCCGCACGCGCCCGCTCCGCGCGAGGACTGACCGGCCCCGGCCCCGCGGCCGCGCGCACCCCCGTCACTCCGTCACCCCGTCGGGACAAGCCCGGCGCCTTACCGGTACAAGCTGGTGATGGCCGGTTCCGATGCGAGCCGTTAGCCTGACGCAACGCACAAGGACGACGGGCGCGTACGAAGCGGCGCGACGAGCCGGACGACAAGCGGAATGGGGGAAGGTCGCGCATGGCCAGGGAGTTCCAACGTGGCCACAAGGCCAAGATCACTGATCTGACCGCCGGCAGGGATCTCTATGTCGGCGTGCAGATCACTGCTCCCGGCCTCACGTTCGACATCAGTTGCTTCGGGCTCGACGCCGCCGAACAGCTCTCGGACGACCGGTACTTCGTGTTCTTCAACCAGCCGAAGTCGCCCGAGGAGTCGATCCAGCTCCTCGGCGCGCAGGCCGGCGACACCGAGTCCTTCCGGGTCACCCTCGACCGGATTCCGGACGCGGTGCGGAAGCTGTCCTTCACCGCCACCATCGACGGCGACGGGCAGATGTCGCAGATCTCGCCCGGCTACATCCGGCTGGTCGCGGGCGGCGAGGAGGTGGCGCGGTACGCCTTCACCGGTGCGGAGTTCAGCACCGAGCGCGCGGTGATGCTCGCCGACGTCTACCTCAAGGACGTGTGGCGCTTCGCCGCGGTCGGGCAGGGCTTCGACGGCGGACTCGACGCGCTGCTGCGGAACTTCGGCGGCGAGGTCGCCGAGGAGGAGCCCGCCGCCCAACAGCCGCAGGGCGCCCCGGGGTTCGCCCCGCCCGCCGGCGCGGCGGCCCCCGCACCCGGTTTCGCGCCGCCGCCAGGGCCCGCCGCGGGCACCCCGCCGCCGCTCCCGGCGCCGGCCGCCGTGCCCGCCCCGCCGCCGCCCCCGGTCCAAGTCCCACCGCCGGCACCCGCGTTCGGCGCGCCGCCGGTCGGCCCCACCCCGCCGGCCGCCCCCACCCCTCCGCCGCTGCCCGGAGCCGGCGGCCTCTCGATCCACCAGGCGCCCACCATGGTCGGGCCGTTGAGCACTCCGCCCGCCCAGGCGCCGCCCTTCGGCCAGGTCCCGCCGCCCGCGCCGCCGCCCCCCTTCCCCGGGCAGGCCGCTCCGCCGCCCTTCCCGCAGCAGCCCGGGCAGCCGGCCCAGTTCGGCCGACCCGGCCCGCCAGGACCCCCGATGGGCGGCCAGAGCGGATACGCCGTGCCGCCGACGCCCGCCCTGGGCGCGGGCCTCACCGTCTCCATGCAGAAGTACCGCGAGCAGCCCACCGGTCAGCGCTGGACGCAGCAGAACCCGAAGATGATGCGCGCCGACCTCGGCCAGGGCACCGGACAGCCGGTGCTGGCCCGTCAGGGCGCCATGGTGCTCTACCAGGGCAAGGTCGACTTCGCCTACAAGGGCGCGGGTTTCAGGGGCCGCGTCGTCGGCAACATGACCGGCCAGGAGATGCAGCTCATGCGCTGCACCGGCGGCGGCCAGGTCTTCTTCGCCGAGAACGCCGCCTACCTGCACCCCGTCGAGCTGCAGGGCGACGCGATCTGCGTCTCCGCGGAGAACGTGCTCGCCTTCGACGAGGGGCTCCAGTACGAGGTGCGCAGGATCGAGGGCCACGGCATCCCCGGCGGCGCCCTGTTCACCATGCAGTTCCAGGGCACCGGCACCGTGATCGTCAAGACCCACGGCACCCCCGTGGTCCTCCCGGTCACCCCGACCACCTACGCCGACAGCAACGCGATCGTCGCCTGGTCGGCGGGTTCCCAGGTGATCGTCTCCAGCCAGGTGCGGCTGCGCAGAAGCGTCTACCCCGGCCACAGCGGCGAGACCGTGAACCTCCAGTTCCGCGGCGCGCCCGGCAACTTCATCGTCGTCCAGCCCTACGAGGTGTGACCCGCCATGGACCAGCAGATGATCGCGGGTTACGCCCCCAAGCCGGTCGCCGCCCGGATGGAGAACCACGGCTCCTCCATGCTCAAGGTCGCCATGGCCACCGGCCAGGACCTCTACGCCCGCACCGGCTCGATGATCGCCTACGAGGGCTTCATCCAGTACGAGCCGAACCCGCCGGCGGTACGGCAGATGGCCGCGTCGTGGCTGACCGGTGAGAGCGCGCCGGTGATGAAGTGCACCGGCGACGGCCTGCTCTACCTGGCCGACTACGGCGCCGACGTGGTCTGCGTCAACCTGGACAACGAGTCGGTGTCGGTCAACGGCACCAACCTGCTGGCCTTCGACGCGCACCTGCAATGGGGCGTCGAGCGGGTCAAGGGCCTGGCGAAGTTCGCCGGCCAGGGCCTGTTCAACGTCGCGGTGTCCGGCACCGGTTGGGTCGCCATCACCTCTCGCGGCACTCCGATCGTGGTGGACTGCGGGTCCGGCGCCGACGAGACGTATGTCGACCCTGACGCCCTAGTGGCCTGGTCGTCGGGGCTGAAGATGAAGGCCAAGCGCAGCTTCAAGGCGTCGTCGCTGATCGGGCGCGGCAGCGGCGAGGCGTTCCAGATCGCGTTCTCCGGCCAGGGCTTCGTGGTCGTCCAGCCCAGCGAGGACAGTACCGACCGGCTCCGGGCCCGGGGCTGAGGGGGAGCGACATATCATGCAGAGCCCGCTTTTCGCCTTCACCGAGGTCCAGAACCAGGACCACTACAGCCTGCAGAACTCCTATCTGCTGCGGGTCCGGCTGGACGGTGACACCGGCCCGGACTGCCTCGCCCGCAAGGGCGCGATGGTCGCCTACCAGGGCATGATCGAGTTCGACGGGGAGTACCAGTCGCACTTCCAGCGCAGCGCGGCCCGCGCGACCGGCGAGGGCCTGGACCTGATGCGCTGCTCCGGCCAGGGCACGGTGTACCTGGCGAACCTCGCCCAGCAGATCCACATCCTGGATGTCGACCATGACGGTCTCACCGTCGACAGTGCTTACGTGCTGGCGCTCGACTCCGGCCTGCACTGGGATGTCATCGCGGTCGACAGCCAGTACGGCCTGGCCGGCACCGGGCAGTACAACGTCGCCATCGCCGGGCAGGGCAAGGTCGCCCTCATGACGTCGGGCAAGCCGCTGATGCTCCCGGTCACCCCGAACACGTACGTGTCCTGCGACGCGGACGCGGTCGTCGCCTGGTCGACCTCGCTGCGGGTCCAGATGCAGGCGCAGACCAGCAGTTCGTCGGTGTTCCGGCGGCGCGGTAACACCGGCGAGGGCTGGGAGCTGAACTTCGTCGGCCAGGGCTACGTCCTGGTGCAGCCCAGCGAGATGATGCCGCCGCAGAACGTGGAACTGCACGGCCTGCGGGCGCAGTACGGCGTCGGGGCGCAGGGCGCGCAGGGCGCCAACCAGGGGAACGTGTGGGGCGGTCGCTGAGCCCCTGAGGAACTGCGCGGTAAGGGGCGCCGACCCAGGGTCGGCGCCCCTTACCGGTCTCCGATCGCCGGTCTCCCGCCGGTCGGTCCGTGTCCAGGCGGCCGTGGCGCTCTACCCGTCCGGCCGGACCGCGCTCCTCAGAGCAGCGCCCTGGTGCGTGCCACGAGGGTGCGGACCGACCGGTCCGGCAGCTCGGCGACCTCGTCGAAGGTGAACCAGCGCAGCGCCAGCGACTCGTCGCTGATGGACTCGACGGCACCCGGGGGAGCCACCGCGGCGTACTGGACGTCGAGGTGCCAGGCACACGGCACCAGGTGGCGGTCGAGGTTGACGGGTCCGGGCACCAGGAGATCGAGCCCCTGGATGCCGGACTCCTCGGTGCCCTCGCGCAGCGCGGCACCCGACAGTGAGGTGTCGGCGGGCTCGCAGTGGCCGCCCGTCTGCAACCACAGCTTGAGCTTGGCGTGCAGGGTGAGCAGGACGTGCTGCCGCTCGGCGTCCAGGATGAGCACGCTGCCGGTGAGGTGCCCGGCCTTGCAGAGCTTCTCCATGCCGTCCGGGTGGGCGACCAGGTGCGCCAGGTACTCCCGGCGCAGCTCGTCCTGACCGGCGTCGGGGGCGTGCCAGCTCTCCAGGACGCCCACCGCGTCCTTGTGCAGGGTGCTCACTTGCCGGTGTCGCCGTCCTTGTCGTCGGGGCGCTCGGTGTCCGTGCTCTCGGCGTCCGCGCTCGCGTCCTTGGCCGAACCGCCGTCCTCGGCTTCTGCGGGCTTCTCCGGCCCGGCGGGTGTATCGGCCGCGCTACCGCCTGCGGTGCCCTTGGCGCCCTTGTCCAGGCTCGTCTCGGGGCCGCTGCCGGTGCCGCCGGCCGCCTCGCCGAGCAGCTTGTCGAGTTCGGAGAAGTCGATGACGTCGCGGTGCACGAAGCCGTCCGGGTCGTCGAGGTCCGCCGCGGTCGGCAGCATGTCGGGGTGCGCCCACAGCCCGTCGCGCCCCTCGACGCCACGGGCGTCGGTGAGCGAGGCCCACAGCCGGGAGGCGTCGCGCAGCCGGCGCGGCCGCAGCTCCAGCCCGATGAGGGTGGCGAAGGTCTGCTCGGCCGGGCCGCCGGTCGCCCGGCGGCGGCGCAGCGTCTCGCGCAGCGCGCCCGCGGACGGCAGGTGCGGGGCGGCGGCCGCGTGCACGACCGCGTCCACCCATCCCTCGACCAGCGCGAGGGCGGTCTCCAGCCGGGCCAGCGAGGACTTCTGCGCCGGGGTGTCCTCGGGCTGGAACATGCCCTGCTGCAACGCTTCCTGAAGCTGCTCGGGCTGCGTGGGGTCGAGCTGACCGACGGCCTCTTCCAGGCGTGCGGTGTCGACCTTGATGCCGCGCGCGTATCCCTCGACGGCGCCGAACAGGTGGGCTCGCAGCCAGGGCACGTGGGCGAAGAGCCGCTGGTGGGCCGCTTCGCGCAGGGCGAGGTACAGCCGCACCTCCTCCTGGGGGATGCCCAGGCCCTCGCCGAACGCGGCCACGTTGGCCGGCAGCAGGGCGGCCTTGCCGGCCGGGCCGAGCGGCAGCCCGACGTCGGTGGAGCCGACCACCTCGCCGGCCAGGGTGCCGAGCGCCTGCCCGATCTGGGAGCCGAACATCGCGCCGCCCATGGAGCGCATCATGCCGAGCAGCGGGCCGGTCATGGCCTGCATCTCCTCGGGCAGGACGTCGCCCATGGCGCCGGCCACCCGCTCGGCGACCGGGTCGACCAGGTCCTTCCACACCGGCAGGGTCGCCTCGACCCATTCGGCGCGGCTCCAGGCCACGGCGGTGTTCGCGCCGGACGGCAGGGACGTGGCGCCGTCGAGCCACAGGTCGGCGAGGCGGACCGCCTCCTGGACCCAGTCGCGGTCGGCGCGGCCGACGCTCGCGTCCTTCACGCCGTCCGGGGTGCCCTGGGCGACGGTCTGGCGGGCGATGTCCTTGGCCATGTCCCAGTTCACGGGACCGCCGTCGTAGGAGAGCATCTGGCCGAGCTGCTGGAAGGCCGCGCCCAGGTCACCGGGGTTCAGGGAGCCGAACATCGCCGCGAGCGGGTTGTCGCCGCCGCCCGGGCCGAAGGGGTTGTCGCCGCCGAACCCGAACGGGTTCGGCTGGCCGCCCTTGGGCTGCTTGCCCTCGTCCCCGTCCTCGGGCTCCTCGGGAGGGACGCCGAATCCGAATGGGATGTCACTCACGGGATTCCTCGGATCTGTGTCGTGATGGGCTGTGTCGGGGGCCGGTTCGTGGTGGGCTGGAACTCTGGCTGCCGGTGGTGCGGCGGTTGTCGGGAGGTCTTGCTGGCCCGGCCCGGTGTGATGGGCTCTACCTCCAGCGTAGACACCCGTCCGGCAGGATGGCGCTGTACGTATCTGAGACAACCGTGGGAGACACCCGGTGAGTTCCCCAGAAGCACACGTTCGCCCAGAGCGGAGCCCCGGTCGGGCCGGGGCCGGGCCGGTGGTCGCGATCACTGGCGCGGCTTCCGGGGTGGGGCGCGCGCTGGCCATGCGGCTCGCCGAGTCCGACCAGGTCAGGAAGGTCGTGGCGATCGACGAGCGGCGCGGCGACGTGCCCGGGGCGACCTGGCGGGTGCTGGACGTGCGCGACCCGGCGATCGCCGAGAAGCTGCGCGGCGCGTCGGTCGTGGTGCACCTCGCGCTCGACCTCGACCTGGAGTCCGACGCGAAGGCCCGCTCGGCGTTCAACGTGCGCGGCACCCAGACCGTACTGACCGCGGCCGCCGCGGCCGGCGTGCACCGCGTGGTGCTGTGCACCTCGGCGATGGTCTACGGCGCCCAGGCCGACAACGACGTGCCGCTCGCCGAGGACGCGCCACTGCGGGCGACGTCCGAGGCGAGCTTCGTGGACGACCTGCTGGAGATCGAGCGGCTCGGCCGCCGTGCCCCGCGCGCCCACCCCGGCCTGAACGTGACGATCCTGCGGCCCGCGGTCCTGGTGGGCGACACCGACACCGCGCTGACCCGGTACTTCGAGTCGCCGCGGCTGCTGGTGGTGGCGGGCAGCCGGCCGTGCTGGCAGTTCTGCCATGTCGAGGACCTGGTGTCGGCGCTGGAGTTCGCGGTGCTGGAGAAGGTCGACGGCGAGATGGCGGTCGGCTGCGACGGCTGGCTGGAGCAGGAGGAGGTCGAGGAGCTGTCCGGCGTCCGCCGGATGGAGCTTCCGGCCGCGGTCGCCTTCGGCGCGGCCTCCCGGCTGCACCGGCTGGGCCTGACCCCGTCGCCGGCCGGCGACCTCGCGTACACCATGCACCCCTGGGTGGTCAGCGGGCGCAAGCTGTACGAGGCGGGCTGGCGGCCCCAGTGGTCCAACGAGCAGGTGCTCGCCGAACTGCTCGCCGAGGTCGAGGGCCGGAACTCCGTCGCCGGGCGCCGCCTGGGACGCAAGGACGCCACCACGCTGGGTGCCGCGGGGGCGACCGTCGCCCTGATCGGCGCGGCGGCCGTGGTGCGCAGCGCCCGCAGACGCCGCGGCCTGTGACCTCTGACGGCTGGTGAGCCCTGACGGCCCCCAACGATCGACGGTAATGGAATACTGTTTCCGCATCGCGGTATGAGCGGGGGAGTGAGGCAGGATGGAAGGCATGGCATCCGTATCCGGCGCACCCGGTGAGCCCGCGTCCTTCGGGGGCGCGGCCGACGACGGACCGGTCGTCCGCCTGCTCGCGATCCGCGACACGCCCCTGTCGGTGGACGAGGTCTTCGCCGCGGTCGGCGACGACGCCGCCGGTGGCACCGCGCTGTTCGTGGGCACGGTCCGCGACCACGACGGCCGCCCCGACGCCCAGGTGACCGGGCTGTCGTACTCCGCGCACCCCACCGCCGAGGCCGAGCTGCGCCGGGTCGCCGAGAAGGTCGCCGCGGACTTTCCCGTACAGGCGCTCGCCGCCGTCCACCGGGTCGGTGACCTGCGGGTGGGCGACATCGCGGTGGTCGTCGCGGTGGCCTGCCCGCACCGCGGCGAGGCGTTCGCCGCCAGCCGCCGCCTGATCGACGACCTCAAGCGCGAGGTGCCGATCTGGAAGCACCAGACCTTCGCGGACGGCGAGCAGGACTGGGTCGGCGCGTAGCTTTCCTCGCCGAAGGGCGGCCCTCGGCGAGGCGGCGAGCCGGCGCCGAACACCCTCCGTTAGTGGTACTTCGGGTTGCGTAACCCCGCGCCCCGGCCGAACGTTGACTCACCGAGTGGTTAATCTGCTCATAGGTCTGATTAATCTCGTTTGGGTCATAGGGGATCGGGGAGTTCGCAGTGGGAGCACTCACTTGGTTGCTCATTCCGGTGGCCGCCGCGGTCGCCGCCGCCATCTGGGCCCGCTGGGTCGCCCGCCGGCGCAGCCTCGGCGACGGCGCCTCGCTCGCCGGTTACGAGCGGTTCCGGCAGGCCATGCAGACGTCCTCGGTCACCCCGGCGGCGGCCGGCGGCCCCCCGGTTTCCGCCGTCGACGGGGACATCCCGTCGGAGGACGAGGAGGATTCACCCCGCGGGCCGGTTGTCGGACCGGTCCCGTAGGGTCAGGGCATGTCACGCCGCACCGCGACGCTGCTCGCCTCGACTCTGACGCTGATAGCGCTGCTGTGCGTGGCGCTGGTGACACCGACTCCTTACGCGGAGATGTCGCCCGGGCCGACCGTGAACACCCTGGGCAGCTACGGCGGCGAGAAGGTCATCGACATCTCGGGCCACAAGACGTATCCCACCACCGGCAACCTGAACATGACGACGGTTCGCGTCACTGGTGCCGACTACCGGATGAACCTGGTCGAGGCGGTGCTCGGCTGGGCCCGGCACGACGACAAGGTCGTCGAGCACGACACCCTCTATCCCAAGGGCCAGACCGCCGAGCAGGCCGACCAGGAGAACGCCGAGGAGTTCAGCCAGTCACAGGACAGCGCCAAGGTCGCCGCCCTGGAGGAGCTGAAGATCCCCGTGCAGTCCCGGGTGATCGTCGCCGCCGTGGTCAAGGGCGGCGCCGCCGAGGGCCTGCTGCACGCCGGTGACGTGATCAAGGCGGTGGACGGCCACCAGGTCACCGCGGCCGACCAGGTGGCGACCTTCGTCACCAAGCACACCCCGGGTGAGAAGACCGTGTTCACCGTGGTCAGGGCGGCCGACGTGAAGAAGAAGGCGCCGCCCACCCAGCAGGTGACGATCACCACCCGCACCTCCGACGACGAGGGCGCCAAGCGCGCGGTCGTCGGCATCCAGGCCGGCGTGGAGCACCTGTTCCCGTTCACCATCGACATCCGGCTCGCGGACGTCGGCGGCCCCAGCGCCGGCATGATGTTCGCGCTCGGCATCATCGACAAGCTCAGCCCGGGGGACCTCACCGGCGGCGCGTTCGTGGCCGGCACCGGCACCATCGACGACAACGGCAACGTCGGCCCGATCGGCGGTATCAGCCTCAAGACGATCGGTGCGCGCGACAAGGGCGCGAAGTACTTCCTCACCCCGGCCGACAACTGCGAGGAGGCCGCCAAGGACATCCCCGGCGGCCTCACCCTGGTCAAGGTGAAGACCCTGGACGACGCCATGGCGGCCCTGAAGGACATCCGCGACGGCGACGTCTCGAAGCTGCCGAGCTGCAAGAGCTGACCGCCGGGGCGGCCCTCCCGCGCCCGGCCCGTCCCGCTTCCCGCGGCCCCGGCAACCTAGGCGCTCAGCCGCCCTCCCTCACTCCTCGAAGGTCGCGCTCAGCGCGTCCGCCAGCCCCGGCACCAGGTCCTTGCCGGTCAGCACCTCCGTCTCCGAGTCCTTCGCGCGCAGCCGCACCGCCGACTCCCGCGTCCCGTCGCGCAGCACGCCGACCGTCATCCGCACCTCCTGCCGTTCCGGGTGCGCGGCGACCCAGGCGGCCAGCGCCTTGTCGTCCAGGTCGTCGGGGATGGCCGCCTCGGCGGACGGCGGCAGCATCAGCCGCTCCACGGTGAGCGCGCACCCGGCGATCACCTCGGGCCAGGCGATGGTGGCCAGGAACTCGTCGAGCGCCTGGCCGGCCGGCAACTCGTCCTGCTCGATGGGGGTCAGGCCCTCGGCCGCCGAGTCGGCGGCGTCCAGCCCGAGTTGGTCGGCGAGCGCGGGCTCCCGGGTGCGCAGGTGCGCGGTGTCGACGAGGGCGAAGAGCCGGGCGGGCCGGTCCCAGCCGAGGCCCGACGCATAGGTGTCGATCTCGAGGACGGCGCGGGTCAGGGGGTTCGCCGCGAGCGGCGAACCTTCGGTCGCAGTGTTGGACATGTCAGTATCCTCCCCCTTCTCCGACCGGAATCGGGAACCGGCCAATGCGTCGATAAGTTGCACCTGTGGGAGTCCGACTCGGGGCACCCCGAGATCGCCGACCACTTCGAGGTGCGCACCGTGGTATTCGAGATGCCGGAACGCGACGGAGACGGAGGGGCGCCCGCACCTCGCTTCACCGTCGGCCGCCCGTCGCGCAGCGCCCGTACGCTGCTCGTCACCGTGGCCGTGCTGGCCCTGCTGATGATCGCGTTCGTGATCTTCGCCGGCTTCTGGACGGACCTGCTGTGGTACCGGTCGGTGCACTACTCCTCGGTGTTCGGCACGGTGTTGTGGACGAAGATCGCGCTGTTCTGCGCCTTCGGGCTGCTGATGGGGCTGGCGGTCGGCGCGAACATGTTCCTGGCGCACCGGCTGCGCCCGCCGCTGAGCGCGATGTCGCCCGAGCAGCAGAACCTCGACCGGTACCGGATGGGCATCGCGCCGTACAAGAAGTGGGTGCTGCTCGCGGTCAGCACCGTGGTCGGGCTGGTCGCCGGCGGATCGGCCACCGGTCAGTGGCGGTTGTGGCTGCTGTTCGTCAACGCGACGCCGTTCCACACCAAGGACCCGCAGTTCCACAAGGACGTGTCGTTCTACACCTTCGACCTGCCCTGGTACCGCTTCCTGCTGGCCTTCTGCTTCGCCGTCGTGCTGCTGTCCCTGCTGGCCGCCGTCCTGGTGCACTACCTGTACGGGGGGCTGCGCATCACCTCGCCCGGCGCCCGCGCCACCACGGCCGCCACCGGGCACCTGTCGGTGCTGCTCGGCCTGTTCGTCTCCCTGAAGGCGGTCGCCTACTGGCTGGACCGCTACTCGCTCGCGGTGAAGTCCAGCGGGATCAAGGCCACCGACAACTGGACCGGCCTGCGCTACGTCGACGCCAACGCGTACCTGCCGGCCAAGACCATCCTGTTCTCGATCGCGGTGATCTGCGCGCTGCTGTTCTTCGCCACCCTGTGGCGCCGCACCTGGACGCTGCCGACCGTCGGCTTCGGCCTGATGGTGCTGTCCGCGATCCTGATCGGCGGCCTGTACCCGGCGATCGTGCAGAAGTTCCAAGTCCAGCCGAACGAGGCCGCCAAGGAGGCGCCGTACATCCAGCGGAACATCGACGCCACCCGCGCCGCGTACGGCATCGACGACACCGTGGAGTCCGACTACAAGGGCACCAGCAAGGCGTCGAACGCCAAGCTGCGCGCCGACGCGGGCAGCGCGGCCTCGATCCGGGTGCTCGACCCCAACGTGGTCTCACCGACCTTCCAGCAGACCCAGCAGTCCGGGAGCTACTACTCCTTCCCCTCCACCCTGGACGTCGACCGCTACACGGTCGACGGCAAGGAGCAGGACACCGTGGTCGGCGTCCGGGAGCTGAACGTGAAGGGCATCCCGGAGAACAACTGGATCAACGACCACTTCAAGTACACCCACGGCTACGGGATGGTCGCGGCCAAGGGCACCACCGTGACCGGCAACGGGGTCGGCTCGACCGCCGGTTCGGGCACCGGCTCCGGCTCCGGCAACGGCACTGACACCGGCTCCGGCGCGTCGAGCGACTCCGACCACACCGGCCAGCCGGTCTACACCGAGCAGGGCCTGCCCACCGCCGGCGCCCTCGGCCCGTACACGCAGCAGATCTACTTCGGCGAGCAGACCAAGCAGTACTCGATCGTGGGCGGCCCCACCAAGGAGCTGGACTACGCGGAGAAGAAGCGCGAGGTGACCACCACCTACCGGGGCAACGGCGGGGTCAGCCTCGACAACCCGGTCACCCGGGCCGCGTACGCGGTGACGCTCGGCGAGCCGAAGATCCTCTACTCGGGGGCCATCGGGCACGGTTCGCAGATCCTGTACCACCGCACCCCCAAGCAGCGCGTCGAGGCGGTCGCGCCCTGGCTGACGATCGACGGCGACCCGTATCCGGCCGTCGTCGGCAAGCACGTGGTGTGGATAGTCGACGCCTACACGACGAGCGACAACTACCCGTACGCCTCGCGTACGACGCTGGGCAACACCACCGCGGACTCCCTCACCGACAACCAGCGGTCGGTGGTGGCCCGGCAGAACCGGGTCAACTACATCCGCAACTCGGTGAAGGCCACCGTGGACTCCTACACCGGCGCCGTGACGCTCTACCAGTGGGACGCCAAGGACCCGGTGCTCAAGACCTGGATGAAGGCGTTCCCGCACACGGTACGGCCCAAGAGCGCGATCCCGGCCGCGCTGATGGCGCATCTGCGCTACCCGGAGGACCTGTTCAAGGTGCAGCGCCAGCTGCTCACCCAGTACCACGTCACCAAGGCCGCGCAGTTCTACACCGGCAGCCAGGTCTGGCAGGTCCCGAACGACCCCGCGTCCAAGTCCGGCAAGGCGGTGCCGCCGTACTACCTGAGCCTGAAGATGCCCGGCCAGAGCGCGCAGAGGTTCTCGCTCACCTCCACCTTCACGCCTGACGGGCGCGGCAACCTGGCGGCGTTCGTCGCGGTGGACTCCGACGCGACCAGCCCGGACTACGGGAAGATACGCCTGCTGGAGACGCCCACCGACGACCCCGTGGACGGGCCGCGGCTGGTGCAGAGCAAGTTCAACTCCGACTCCGCCTACGCCCAGCAGATCTCCCGGCTGCGCGGCAAGGACTCCACCATCGAGTACGGCAACCTGCTCACCCTCCCGCTGGACGGCGGGCTGCTGTACGTGGAGCCGGTCTACCTGCGCGGCGCGAACGTCGACTACCCCCTGCTGAAGAAGGTGTTCGTCAGCTTCAACGGGCGCAACGCGTTCGACGACACCCTCGACCAGGCGCTGGACTCCCTCTTCGGCAGCAGCGGCGGCACGTCCACCGGCCCGACGAGCCCCACCGGCCCGACCGGTCCCGCGAGCCCGGGCGGGCCGACCGCCTCGCCGCCGGGCAGCTCCGCCGACCCCCAGGTCGAGGCGGCCCTGACGAAGGCCCAGAAGGCGTACGACGACGCGCAGACGGCCATGCGGAAGAACGACTGGACGGCGTACGGCGAGGCGCAGCGGCGGCTCGGCAAGGCGCTGCGGGAGGCCGAGCGGGCCGAGAAGGCGGCGAAGGCCGTCAACCCGGCGAAGGCCGCCAAGCCTTCGAACGCGGGCTGATCAGGTGACATCCCGCGCCGTGGTACGGTTGGCACACAACGACGCGGGGTGGAGCAGCTCGGTAGCTCGCTGGGCTCATAACCCAGAGGTCGCAGGTTCAAATCCTGTCCCCGCTACCACGACGGCTCGGGGTCTCAAGGGACCCCGGGCCGTTTTTTCGCGCCCGCCGCCAGGTCGCGGGACGCCGCTCCGTTTAGGTGAGAACCAGACTTACCGTCAAGGGAGTTCGGGTCACTTCACTTGTTCGTGTGACATCACGTTTACGGTGTTTGGCCTGACGCCTTGTCGGGAAGTCGATAAAACGCCGAAGTGACCAAGCGGGGTGCGGTATACCAGGTGTACGCCGCTGACAGGTGGTGCGACCATGGGGCTTATGGGGGACGGTGCAGGACTGCTGAACACTCGTCAGAACCGTGAGGAGCGGGAGCCGACGGGCCGGAAGGCCGTGACCGTGGCCGAGTTGCTGCCCGCGCCCCGTAGCGCCGAGCCCGCGCAGGAGTCCGCGGGCGCCCCCGACGACGCCTCGACCATGGCGCCGGCCCTGCTCGGCGACCTGCCCGACGAGGACACCCTCGCGATGCGCGAGGAGGCCGAGATCGAGGCCCGGCACCGGGTGGCCGCCGACGCGGGCGACCCCGGCGCGATGAGCGCGCTCGGCACCCTGCTGCTGCGCCGTGGCGACCTCGACGGCGCGGAGCCCTACCTGCGGGGCGCCGTCCAGGACGGCGACCGTGCCGCCGCCAACAACCTCGCCCTGCTGCTGCACCAGCGCGGCTGCGCCGAGGAGGCCGCCGGCTGGTGGCGGATCGCCGCCGTCGCCGGCTCCGCGCCCGCCGCGCACGCCCTCGGCCGCCACCTGCGCGAGCGTGGCGACGAGCCCGGCGCCGAGTACTGGCTGCGCCAGTCCGCCGAGGCCGGCCACGCCCTGGGCGCGTACGCCCTCGCCGACCTGCTCGACCACCAGCGGGACGTCGCCGCCGAGCGCTGGTTCCGCAGCGCCGCCGAGCAGGGCCACCGCGAGGCCGCCTACCGGCTGGCCCGGATCTGCGCGGTCCGCGGCCAGGAGCGCGAGGCCGAGCAGTGGTACCGCCAGGCCGCCGCCAAGCGGCACCGCCGTGCCGCGCTGCGGCTCGGCACGCTCCTGGAGGAGCGCGGCGAGACCAAGGAGGCCGAGCGCTGGTACCTGACGGCCGCCCGTGACGGCGAGGCCCGCGCCGCGTGCGCGCTGGGCTTCCTGCTGCGCGACGCCGGCGACATCGACCTGGCCGCGACCTGGTGGCGGCGTGCCGCCCAGGCCGGCGACGGCAACGCGGCGAACGCGCTGGGCGCCCTGCACGCCCAGGAGGGCGAGACGCAGACCGCCGAGCGCTGGTACCGCACCGCCATGGAGGCGGGCGACGTCAACGGCGCGTACAACCTCGGTCTGCTCTGCGCGGGCAACGGCCGGGCCGCGCAAGCCGAGCAGTGGTACCGCAAGGCCGCGTACGCCGGGCACCGCGAGGCCGCCAACGCGGTCGCCGTGCTGCTGCTCCAGCGCGGGGACGCGGCCGGCGCGGAGCCGTGGTTCTCCAAGGCCGCGGAGTCTGGCAGCATCGACGCGGCCTTCAACCTCGGCATCCTGCACGCCTCCCGCGGTGAGGACGCCACCGCGCGGCGCTGGTACGAGCACGCCGCCGCGGCCGGACACGCCGAGGCCGCGCTCCAGGTCGCGATCGCCCTCCAGCGCGAGGGCGACCAGCACGCCGCCGAGCGGCATCTGCGCTGCGCGGCCGGCGGCGGCAGCCCCGAGGCGGCCTTCCGCCTCGGCACGCTCCTCGACGGTCATGAGGAGGGGCGTACGGAGGTCGCCGAGGAGGCGGAGGAGTGGCACGAGCGCGCGGCGCGCCAGGGGCACCGCCGCGCGCAGGTGCGGCTCGGCATGGGCGCGGCCAAGCGGGGTGACGTGGTCGAGGCCGCGCACTGGTACCGGCTCGCGGCTGAAGCGGGGTCGCGCAACGGGGCGTTCAACCTCGGGTTGCTGTTCGCGCGGGAGGGGAGCGAGCCGGAGGCCGCGCTCTGGTGGACCCGTGCGGCGGAGGCGGGGCACGGGCGGGCGGCTTTGCGGATGGCGCTGCTTTCGGCGCGGCGTGGGGACCTGCCGGCCGCGCAGTCGTGGTGTGCTCGTGCGATCGACTGCGGGCCCCCGGAGGTGGCGGAGCGGGCGGCGCGGCTCACTGCGGCGGTTTCCCACGAACTCACTGCGTGATCGCTGGGGCGGTCCGCCCGGGGTGGCTGGTGCTGTCGGCTCCCGGACCACCTGCCGGTGGGGGCTGGTCGCGCAGTTCCCCGCGCCCCTGGGGTGTTGCCCCTGGGGGTTGCCTTTTGGTGGGGGGTGGTCGGTTCTTTTCCAGGGCTTCGCTTGGGAGGTGGCTTCCCGTGCCCTTGGGTGGGTGCCTGTTGGGGTGGGGTTGTTGGCGTGCGGTGGGTGGGGGGCTGGTCGCGCAGTTCCTCGCGCCCCTGGGTGGGTGCCCCTGGGGGTTGTGGGTTGCCTTGCGGTGGGGTTGTTGGTGTGCGGTGGGTGGGGGGCTGGTCGCGCAGTTCCTCGCGCCCCTGGGTGGGTGCCCCTGGGGGTTGCCTTTTGGTGGGGGCGGAATGAGGGGGATTGGGGGAGGGATTTGGTGGGGTCGGTGGGGCGGGGTATGGTGAGGGAACAACGACGCGGGGTGGAGCAGCTCGGTAGCTCGCTGGGCTCATAACCCAGAGGTCGCAGGTTCAAATCCTGTCCCCGCTACCACGTAGGACGTAAGCCCGAAAGCAACTGCTTTCGGGCTTACGTGTTGTTCGGGCAAAGTCCGGGTGAAGCTGCTTGGTGGGGGCCGGGTGGGGCGGGACGATGGGGGTGGAGAGTCGCGCAAGGCCGGGAGGCGGGTTGCTGCGCAGGCGGCGTCGGGCAGAGGCGGTTGACGTATCCGCGGAGCGGGCCGCGGAGGCGGCGCGGTGGGCCGCGTGGTGCGGGCGGGTGGAGGAGGGGCGGCGCCCCGAGGACGTGAGGGCGCTGCTGGCGCGGCTGCGCGGGGCCGTGGAGCGGGGAACCCCGCAGACGCGGAGTGCGGCCGTGGAGGCGCTGGGGCGGGCGCCCGCAGGGCTGTTGACGTTGCTGGACCGGCACGCGCGGTGCCCGGAGCGGGTGCGTACGGTGCCGGCCGCGGCGGAGGCTGTCGTACCGTCATCCGATCTGCTCGGCGGGCTCGTTGCGTCGCTGGAGGCGGACGGGCGGGTGCGGCAGGCGGCGGTGGAGGCGCTGGCCGCGTTCGGGGGGCCGCTGCCCGCGGCGGCGCTGGCGGTGCGGGCGGTGGACTGGGTGCCGCAGGTCGCGGCGGGGGCGCGCGGTGCGCTGCTGGCGCGTACCGCCCCGGACGAGGCGCCCGCAGTGGTGGGCGTGCTGCTGAGGGTCGGGGAGAGGCGGCGGGCGCAGGGCCTGCTCGCCGGGTACCGGTCGGTGCTGGGCGAGCCGGCGCAGCGCCGGGCGGTGCGGGTGCTGGCCGGGCACGCCGATCCGCCGGTGCGCCGTTTCGGTGTCGAACTCGCCCTGGACCTGGGGGAATACGTCCGCGGCGACCTGCTGCGCACCGCGCTGCACGACAGCGACCAGGTGTGCCGGCGGCTGTGCGCGCAGCGGCTGCTGGAGCTGGACCCGGAGCAGGCCGGGCGGCTGTTATGGGCGAGTGGCGCGGGAGTGCGCGAGCTGGCGGTCTCGGTGCTGCCCGCGGACGTGCCGGCCACGCGGCTGGTGGCGCCGCTGGCGGATCGGGCCAGGATGGTGCGGGCGCAGGCCCGTTGGAAGCTCTACCAGCGCGGTGAGCCGCCCGCGGAGGTCTACCGCAAGCAGTTGCGGAAGGCGGTGAAGGCGGCGGACGCCGCGCCGGGGCTGCTGGCCGGGCTCGCCGCGGGCCTGGGGGAGTGCGGCGACGCCGCGGACGTGGGGGCGCTGGCCCGGCTGCTGCCCGACCCGCGTGCGGCGGTGCGCAGGGCGGCGGCGCGCGCGGTGGGACGGCTGGCCAAGCCGTACGAACTGGTGCCGCTGCTCGCCCCGTTGGCCAACGACCCGGACCCGGGCGTGGCCAGGGAGGTGTTCGGAGGGCTGGCGCGGGTGCCGCACGACGTGCCGCCGGAGACGCTGTGGATCGGCCGGACCCGGACCGAGCCGGCGGTGCGCCGGCTGGCCGAGCGGATCGGCGTACGGGGTGGGCGTACGGCTATGCGCAGTCCGGGCAGAGCCCGCGGTAGGTGACCTCGGCGGCGGAGACGGTGAAGCCGAAGCGCTCGTCGACGGGGAGGGCGGCGAGCGGGTCGCCGGTGGGGTGGACGTCGCGCACGGTGCCGCAGTCGGCGCACACCAGGTGCTGGTGCGGGTGGTGCGCGTTCGGGTCGTACCGCTTGGCGCGGCCGTCGGTGGTGACCTCGATGATCTCGCCGATGCTCACCATCTCGCCGAGCGTGTTGTAGACCGTCGCCCGCGAGATCTCGGGCAGGCGGGCGATGGCGCGGGCGTGCACCTCGTCGGCGGTGAGGTGCACGTGGTCGCCGTCGAGCACCTCGGCCACGACGCGCCGCTGGGAGGTCATCCGCCAGCCGCGTTCGCGTAGTCGTTCCAACAGGTCGCTCATGTGTCCCAGCCTAACAGTCGGGGTCCTGAAGAGGACATGGTCCACAGATGACTCTCGTCTTGACTTGGACAATGTCTATCGTAGGATCGAGTCTGACACCGGCTGAGAGGCCCGGCGGCGGCCGAGGGACAGCCCGACACCAGGGAGACATGACGTGACTGCTCAGGAGACGGCTCCGCTGACCACGGAGTCCGGCGCGCCCGTTGCGGACAACCAGAACAGCGAGACGGCCGGCCTCGGCGGTCCGGTGCTCGTGCAGAGCCAGCACCTGCTGGAGAAGCTCGCCCACTTCAACCGCGAGCGCATCCCGGAGCGCGTGGTGCACGCCCGCGGCGCGGGGGCGTACGGCACCTTCACGCTGACCCGCGACGTGTCGCAGTGGACGCGCGCGAAGTTCCTCTCCGAGGTGGGCAAGCAGACCGAGACGTTCCTGCGCTTCTCCACCGTGGCGGGCAACCTCGGGGCGGCGGACGCGGTACGCGACCCGCGCGGCTTCGCGCTGAAGTTCTACACCGAGGAGGGCAACTACGACCTCGTCGGCAACAACACGCCGGTGTTCTTCATCAAGGACGCCCTCAAGTTCCCCGACTTCATCCACACCCAGAAGCGCGACCCGTACACCGGCTCCCAGGAGCCGGACAACGTCTGGGACTTCTGGGGGCTGAGCCCGGAGGCCACCCACCAGGTGACCTGGCTCTTCAGCGACCGCGGCATCCCCGCCTCCTACCGCCACCTCAACGGGTACGGCTCGCACACCTACCAGTGGAGCAACGAGGCGGGCGAGGTCTTCTGGGTGAAGTACCACTTCAAGACCGACCAGGGCATCAGGAACCTCAGCGCCGAGGACGCCGCGCGGCTGGCCGGCACCGACCCGGACTCCCACCAGCGCGACCTGCGCGAGGCCATCGAGCGCGGCGACTTCCCGAGCTGGACCGTGCAGGTCCAGGTGATGCCGGCGGCCGACGCGCCGGGTTACCGCTTCAACCCGTTCGATCTCACCAAGGTGTGGCCGCACGCGGACTACCCGCCGATCGAGATCGGCCGGCTGGAGCTGAACCGCAACCCGGAGAACGTCTTCGCCGAGGTCGAGCAGTCCGTCTTCAGCCCGGCGCACTTCGTGCCCGGCATCGGCCCCTCCCCGGACAAGATGCTCCAGGGCCGGCTGTTCGCCTACGGCGACGCGCACCGCTACCGGGTCGGCGCCAACGCCGACCACCTGCCGGTGAACCGCCCGCACGCCACCGAGGCACGCACCCACGCCCGTGACGGCCACCTGTACGACGGCCGGCACAAGGGCGCCAAGAACTACGAGCCGAACAGCTTCGGCGGCCCCGTCGAGACCGGCCGCCCGCTGTGGGAGTCCACCGCCGTCGCCGGCGCCACCCTGTACGGCGCCGCGCCCTCGCACGCCGAGGACAACGACTTCGTGCAGGCCGGCGACCTCTACCGGCTGCTCGACGAGGACGCCAGGACGCGCCTGATCGGCAACCTCGCGGGCGCCCTCGCCCAGGTCTCGCGCGAGGACATCGTCGAGCGGGCGATCGCCAACTTCCGCCAGGCGGACGCTGACTACGGCAAGCGGCTGGACGCCGCGGTCCAGGCCCTTCGCGGCTGAACCAGCGCTTGACCGTAAAACCGGAGGGGGCCGGACGCCACGGGGCTCCGGCCCCCTCCGGAGTATCCGCCTGCCACGAGCCCGACAGGCGCCATGCGTCCTTCGGGCCCTACGCCGGCACCGCGGACCGGGCCGGCGCCCACAGGCGGATGATGTCGCGGACCGAGACCACGCCCACCGGCTCGCGGCCGTCCAGCACGATCAGGTGCCGGAAGCCGCCGTGCACCATCGCGGCGGCGGCCTCCTCCAGGGTCCACGCCGGTGCGGCGAAGACGACGTCGGTCGTGGTGTGGGCGTGGGCGTGCTCGTCGTCGGGATCGAGGCCGGCGCCGACCGCGTCGAGGATGTCGCGCTCGGTGAGGATGCCGAGGCCGCAGGTGTCGGTGTCGAGGACGATGGCCGCGCCGACTCGGCGGGCGGACATCAGGCGGGCGGCCTGGCGGAGGGTGTGGGCGGGGCCGATGGTCAGGACCACCGTGCTCATCGCGTCGCGGACCAGCATGTGGGGGCACCTCCAGAAAGGGGGTGAGCCGTCCGCGCAAGCCTGCCGTGGCCTTCCGTGAACGGTTTCACATATTCACAAGCGGGGGTATTCTCATGTTCACATGCTGTTCCGCGTGAGGCAAGGGTCAGGAGCGTCCCAAGTACCCCAGCAGCTCCTCGTGCAACAGCCCGTTCGACGCTGCCGCGTTGCCGCCGAACGGCCCCGACTCGCCCTCCAGCGAGGTGAACCGGCCGCCCGCCTCCCGCACGATCACGTCGTTCGCCGCCATGTCCCAGACGCTCAGCTCCGGTTCGGCGCAGATGTCCACCGAGCCCTCGGCGACCATCATGTACGGCCAGAAGTCGCCGTAACCGCGGGTCCGCCAGCAGTTCCGGGTCAGGTGCAGGAAGCCCTCCATCCGGCCCGCCTCCTCCCAGCCGTGCAGCGAGGAGTACGCGAACGAGGCGTCCTCCAGCCGGCCGACCCGTGAGACGTGCAGCCGGGTCGCCGAGGTCAGGCTGCGCCCGGTGTACGCGCCGCCGCCCTTCGCCGCCCACCAGCGCCGGCCCAGCGCGGGCGCGGACACCACGCCGACCACCACCTCGTCGCCGCCCTCGCCGCGCACCGCGAGCGAGATCAGCGTCGCCCACACCGGCACGCCGCGCACGTAGTTCTTGGTGCCGTCGATCGGGTCGATGATCCACCGCCGGGCGCCGCCGCCCTCGCTGCCGTACTCCTCGCCGAGCACCGCGTCCCGTGGCCGGGCCCGGCCCAACTGGCTCCGGATCAGCTCCTCCGCGGCCCGGTCGGCCTCGGTCACCGGGGTCAGGTCCGGCTTCGTCTCCACCTTGAGGTCGATCGCCTTGAACCGCTCCATGGTCGTGGCGTCGGCGGCGTCGGCGAGCACATGGGCCAGCCGCAGGTCGTCGTTGTAATCGGGCATGTGCCGAACAGTATCGATTCGGCCAGGTCCGCGGCCATCACGTCCACGGCGCCTGCGCGGGCCCGCGGGCGGGACCGCCGGGCCCGGCCCGACACAGACCGTCGCGGAGCCTTGACAGCGCGTCGGCCCGCGTCAATTCTTTCGGCACGCCCGCTGCCCGCGGCCCACGACGCTTGCGGTATTGGGGAGGCAACGATGCCTACCGTGCGCGAATCGCTCCTCGAAGCGGCGTTCACCGCGCTCGCCGACCGGTCGTGGACCGAGGTCCGGATGGTCGAGGTCGCCGCGGCGGCAGGAGTCTCCCGGCAGACCCTCTACAACGAGTTCCACAGCAAGGACGGGCTGGCCCGCGCACTGGCCCGGCGGGAGACCGACACCTACCTCGCCGGCGTCGACGAGGCGCTCGCCCGCGCCGAGCGGGACGGCGGCGACGCCGGCGAACGGTTCGCCGCCGCGGCCGGCTGGACGCTGCGCCACGCCCGCCGCAGCCCGCTGGTCCGCGCGGCCCTCGCCGGCGACCGCACCTCGCACCCGCCGCTGCCCGACCTCGCCGACGCGCTGCGCGCCCGCGCCGCCCTCTCCCTGACCCGCGCCTTCCCCCGGCTGCCCGCCGACGACATCGCCTGGGCCTGCGACGCCGCCATCCGCCTCACCGTCTCCTACGTCGTCGCCCCCGCCCCGAGCGACGAGGACGCCTGCGTGCGGATCGCCCAGCTGGTCCGCAGCCTGCTGGCCCGGCACCGCAGGTGACGGGACGTCAGGAGACGTGCTGACGGCGGACCTTGGCGGGACGCCAAGCCTGGGACCGGCCGTTGACGTGACGTCAGGTGCGCGCGGCAGCGGTTCGGCCGGGCGCCGTGCGCGGGTGGCTCCGGAGTCGCGGGCGGCGCCGGAGCAGTGGCAGGAGCGAGGTCGGCGGCAGGCGCGAGGTCAGTGGGAGGAGCCGGAGATCTGCAGGCCGATCACCCCGAGGATCACCAGCGAGATCGACACGAGCTTCAGCGCGGAGACCAGGTCACCGAGGAAAGCCATGCCGTAGATCGCGGTGCCGGCCGCGCCGATGCCGGTCCACACCGCGTACGCCGGTCCGACGTCGAGCTTCTTCAGGGAGAGGGTCAGCAGGCCGAACGAGCCGAGGGCGAACAGGCAGAAGGCCACCGTCGGCCACAACCTGCTGAAGCCGTGGGACAGCTTCAGACTCACCGCGAATCCTGTCTCGAAGAGCCCCGCGACCACCACGAGAAGCCAGGGCATCGGGTGTGCCTCCGTATCCGTATCCGTCGTTCCGCCGTGCGTCGCACGCCTGTGTTCGCAGCCGATCATCACACAGCCGGGCCGGGGAACCGATGGGGGTACCGTCAGTCTCCTTCGTGCGGCTCACGTGTCGCCAGCAACCGCCGCAGCGAGTCCAGTCGGGCGGGCTCGGCATGACCTGCGGCTACCCACGCGTCCAGCGCGCAGTCCGGCTCGTCGTGCGAACAGCCGCGCGGGCAGCCCTCCGTGCCCGGCACCAGGTCGGGGAAGGCCAGCACCACCCGGGACGGATCGATGTGCGCCAGGCCGAAGGAACGCACCCCGGGAGTGTCGATCACCCAACCGGAGTCGCCCGGCAGCGGCAGCGCGAGCGCCGAGGTGGTGGTGTGCCGGCCGCGGCCGGTGACCGCGTTGACCACGCCGGTGGTCCGCTGCCGCTCCACCAGCGCGTTGACGAGCGTGGTCTTGCCGACGCCGCTGTGTCCGACGAGCGCGGTGACATGTCCGGCCAGCCGCCGGCGGATCTGGTCCACCCCGCCGCTCAGGAAGTCCTCCCGGTTGGTGACCACGTACGGCACGTCGAGCGCGCCGTACGTCTCCAGCAGCGGCTCGGCCGGCGCGAGGTCGGACTTGGTGAGCACCAGCAGCGGGGTCAGCCCCGCGTCGTAGGCCGCGACCAGGCAGCGGTCGATCATCCGGGGGCGCGGCTCGGGGTCGGCGAGCGCGGTGACGATGGCGAGCTGGTCGGCGTTGGCGACCACCACCCGTTCGTACGGGTCGGTGTCGTCGGCGGTGCGGCGCAGCACCGAGGTGCGCTTCTCCACCCGCACTATCCGGGCCAGGGTGTCCTTGACGCCCGACAGGTCGCCCACCACGGCCACCCGGTCGCCGACCACCGCGGACTTGCGGCCCAGCTCGCGCGCCTTCATCGCGGTGACCTCGCGGTCGTCGACCAGGACGGTGAGCCGTCCGCGGTCGACGGTGAGCACCATGCCCTCGGCGGCGTCCTTGTGCTTGGGGCGGATCGAGGTGCGCGGGCGGGTGCCCCTGCTGTTGGGGCGGACCCGGATGTCGTCCTCGTCGGGGTTCTTGCCGTAGCGGCGCATGGCGGCCGTCAGCCCCGCCCCGGCCCGGTGCCGGCGGGCCCGGGCGCGGCCCCGGGCCGGGCCAGCATGCCCGTCCACAGTTCGGCGAAGTCCGGCAGCGTCTTCGCGGTCGTCGCGATGTTCTCCACCTCGATGCCGGGCACCGCCAGACCGAGCACCGCGGCCGCCGTGGCCAGCCGGTGGTCGTCGTAGGTGCGGAAGACCCCGCCGTGCAGCGGGCGGGGGCGGATCAGCAGGCCGTCCTCGGTCTCGGTGACGTCGCCGCCGAGGCCGTTGAGCTCGGTGGCGAGCGCGGCCAGCCGGTCCGTCTCGTGCAGCCGCAGGTGGGCGATGCCGGACAGCTCCGAGTCGCCGTCGGCGAGCGCGGCGACCGCCGCGATCACCGGAGTCAGCTCGCCGACGTCGCTCAGGTCGGCGACGAGCGGGCGCAGCCGGCCGCTGCCGGCGAAGGTCAGGCCGTGGTCGGTCAGCTCGCAGGAGCCGCCCATCCGGGTGAAGATGTCGCGCAGCGCGTCGCCGGCCTGCGAGGTCAGGCGCGGCCAGCCGGGCACGGTGACCCGGCCGCCGGTGACCAGGGCCGCGGCCAGGAACGGCGCCGCGTTCGACAGGTCGGGCTCCACGGTCAGGTCGCGGCCCAGCAGCGCGCCCGCGGCGACCCGCCACACGTTGGCGGTGCCGCCGTCCTGCGGGGCGTCGACCTTGGCGCCGGCCTTGCGCAGCATGTCGACGGTCATCCGGATGTGCGGCAGCGACGGCAGCCGGTGGCCGGTGTGCCGCAGCTCCAGGCCCTTGTTGAAGCGCGGGCCCGACAGCAGCAGGGCGCTGACGAACTGGGAGGACGACGACGCGTCGACGTCCACCGCGCCGCCGGACAGCGACCCGACGCCGTGCACGGTCAGCGGCAGCGAGCCGCGGCCCTCGTCGTCGACCCGGGCGCCGAGCGCGCGCAGGGCGTCGATGACGCCGTGCAGCGGGCGCTCGTACGACCGCGCGTCGCCCTGGAAGCGGACCGGGCCGTCGACGAGCGCGGCCACCGGGGGCAGGAAGCGCATCACGGTGCCGGCGTTGCCGACGTCGACGGTGGCCGGGCCGTGCAGCCCGGCCGGGATGATCCGCCACGCCTCGCCGCCGTCGGGGTTGACCGTTTCGTCGATCTGCACGCCCATGGCCCGCAGCGCGTCAGCCATCAGCATGGTGTCGCGGCTGCGCAGTGGGCGGCGCAGCCATCCGGGTTCCGCGGACAGCGCGGCGAGCACCAGGGCGCGATTGGTCACCGACTTCGAGCCCGGTACCTGGACGGTCGCGTCCACGGCAGCGGGCGCGGTCGGGGCCGGCCACAGGTCGGTCTGCGCGGTGCTGTCGGTCATGGGCAGCAAGCCTAGTGGCTCGGGTACGGGGAGATAAGTCGGCGAAAGCGGCGAAATCCGCTGGAAACAGGGTGCGGCTACCCTCGGCCCCGCCTGGTCTCCGCCATGTGGCCCGCGGTGAGGAGGCGCGCCCCGGGACCGCCGATCCGGGCACCGGCGCCCGGGACGGTCCCGGATACGGCCCCGGGCTGATGACCTGATCAGCGGCCACCGTCGGATCGGCCCGGCCCGCGCCGGCCCGGCCCGGACCCGTTCCTACCGGATCAGCAGCCAGCGGCCGCCCGCGAACAGCGAGCACAGCGCGACGACGTAGAACAGCAGCAGCCACAGGGCCGCCGGGGTGTGCGTCAGCCGGGCGAGCTGGTCGGCGTCGGAGGAGCCGCTGCGGTCCCTGCGCCGGGAGCCCTGGAGCTCAGCGACCGGCCGCGCCCCGCCCAGCAGCAGGAACCACACCACCAGGTACGCGAACGCGGCCTGCACCTGCGCGTCGGTCAGCCAGGACACCAGCAGGAACAGCGCGCCGGTGACGACGACGGTCAGCACCCCGTACGCGTTGCGGATCATCACCAGCATCACCAGGAGCAGCGCGGTCGCCCCCCACAGCAGCGCGGTGATGTGCCCGGCGGTCAGCAGCCCCGCCCCGGCCAGGCCGAGCAGCGGGGGAGCGGTGTACCCGGCGGCGGCGGTCAGCACCATGCCCGGGCCGTGCGGCTTGCCCTTGGAGACGGTCAGGCCCGAGGTGTCGGAGTGCAGGCGTATGCCCTGTAGCCGGCGGCCGGTCAGCAGCGCGATCAGGCCGTGGCCGCCCTCGTGCGCGATCGTCACCGCGTTGCGGGTGACGTGCCAGGCGCCGCGCACCACCACGGCGGCGAGCGCGATCAGCGCGGTCGCCCCCACCAGCCAGTGCGAGGGGTCGGGCTGCGTACCGGTCAGCCGGTCCCACATCTCGGTGATGCTCGCGACGTTCATGCGGTGCTCGTTCCTCTCGCTTCTCCCGCGGCCCCGGCGGTGCCGGTTCGGTAAGGGCCGGGCGGTCGGGCCGGGTTGGGGGTCGGGTCGCCGGTCGGGTGGTCGGGTCGGACGGTCGGTCGGGTCGTCGGCGGGATCGTCCCGGCCGGATCGTGCGGCCGGGCTGTCAGTCGGGCCCGCGGTCGTGGCAGTGTGGCAGTCATGTGCGGTCGATATGCGGCGAGCCGGAAACCCGAAGATCTCGTCGACCTCTTCGAGGTCCAGCGGTGGGACCCCACCGAGAGCCTCGCGCCCGACTGGAACGTCGCTCCGACCAAGGACGTCTACGTCATACTCGACCGACCTGTGCGGGACTCCGGTTCCCCCGATCCGGTACGACAGCTACGGCCGCTGCGCTGGGGCCTGGTGCCGTCCTGGGCGAAGACCCCCGATGTCGGGGTGCGGCTCATCAACGCCCGCGCCGAGACCGCCGCCGAGAAGCCGTCCTTCCGCCGCGCGCTCGCCGCCCGCCGCTGCCTGGTACCCGCCGACGGGTACTTCGAGTGGGTGACCGGCGTCCAGGAGCGGCAGCTGGAGGAGGAGGGCCGCAAGAAGCGCTCCCGCAAGCAGCCGTACTTCGTCACCCCCGCCGACGGCTCGGTCTTCGCGATGGCCGGGCTCTACGAGTTCTGGCGCGACGGCACCCTGCCCGACGGCCACCCGCGCGCCTGGTGGGCCACGTGCACCGTGCTCACCACCGAGGCCGAGAGCACCGACCTGGCGGGATACGACGGCACCGGTCCGCGCGCGCTCCACGACATCCACCCGCGGATGCCGCTGATGATGACCCCGGACCGCTGGAACGCCTGGCTGGACCCGGGCACCACCGACCCCGACGTGCTGCAGGACCTGCTCTCCGCCCCGCCCGCCGGGCTGCTGCGGGCCCACCCGGTCGGCACCGCCGTCAGCAACGTGCGGAACAACGGACCGGAGTTGGTGGTGGAACTGCCGGCGCCGGAGGAGGAGATGCTCTTCTGATCGGCGGCGCTCCGGGTCTGGTCCGCGCCGCTCCCGGCCGGGGCGGGCGCCGCTCCCCCGCACCGCCCCGGGGCTCTGGCAGGCTTGGCGGGTGGACACCCCTGACGCCGAACTCGTCGACACCCCAGCGGGCCCGGCCCGGATCACCTGGCACCGCCCCGAGGGCCGGGCGCGCTGCGTGCTGGCCCTCGGGCACGGCGCGGGCGGCGGCATCACGGCCCGCGACCTGGCCGCGCTGGCCGCCGCGCTGCCCGAGCGCGAGGTGAACGTCGCGCTGGTCGAGCAACCCTGGAGGGTCGCCGGGAAGAAGATCGCCCCGGCGCCCAGGACCCTGGACGTCGGATGGACCGCGGTGTGGCCGCGGCTGGCCGCGCCCGGGCTGCCGGTGGTGGCCGGCGGGCGCAGCGCGGGGGCCCGGGTGGCCTGCCGCACCGCCCACCCGCTGGGCGCGGCCGCCGTCCTCGCGCTGGCGTACCCGCTGCACCCGCCGGGCAAGCCGGAGAAGTCCCGCTACGAGGAGCTGGCCGGCGCCGCCGCCGTACTGCCGCTGCTCGGGGTGCAGGGCGGCGCGGACACGTTCGGGCGGCCCGAGGAGTTCCCGGCGGACCGCCGGCCGGTGGAGGTGCCCTACGGCGACCACGGCTTCGTGGTGCCCAAGCGGGCGCCGGTCACCCAGGAGGCGGCACTCGCCCTGCTGACCGGAACCGTCGCGGAATGGCTCACCGGGCTGGGGTTCGCCGCCCCGGCGTGAACGCTCTCCACCCGGCGTGGTAGGCCGTGCGGGCGCAGTTCTCCTTCCCGGGAATGACGACAGCGCGCGCGCTGTTGTGCGTGTCGACAGGGACCGCGCCGGCGGTACCACACAGGGTGAGAGAGGCAGCCGCATGGTTTCAGCCGCATGCCGGTCACGCGAGGAGGCCGCCGCACAGGTGAGCGCGCAGTCCGCGCCACTCAGCGCCGGTCAGGCCGCCGCCGCGCCGTACCTGGACTGGACCCGGTGGCCGGAGCAGGACCGAGGCAAGGGCACGACCAGCACGTCCACCACCCGTGCAATATCCTCCCAAGCGGGCGGGTCCACTTCTGGGCGCGCCGGCGTTATCGAGGAGGTGGGTCCGGTCACCGGCACCGACGACAGCACGGCGAGCACCGCGGGTGCGTCCGGTTCGGGGGTGCCACCCGTGCCTACGGCCACGGGGGCGGCACAGGAGACCGAAGCGCAGCGCAGCCGGCGTTTCGAGCGGGACGCGCTGGAGTTCCTCGACCAGATGTACTCGGCCGCACTGCGGATGACCCGCAATCCGGCCGACGCTGAGGACCTGGTGCAGGAGACCTACGCGAAGGCGTACGCGTCCTTCCACCAGTTCCGCGAGGGCACCAACCTCAAGGCGTGGCTGTACCGCATCCTCACCAACAGCTTCATCAACTCCTACCGCAAGAAGCAGCGCGAGCCGCTGCGCAGCGGCTCGGAGGAGATCGAGGACTGGCAGTTGGCGCGCGCCGAGTCGCACATGTCGACCGGCCTGCGCTCCGCGGAGTCCCAGGCGCTGGACCATCTGCCGGACTCCGACGTGAAGACGGCGCTCCAGACCATCCCCGAGGAGTTCCGCATCGCGGTGTACCTCGCCGATGTCGAGGGCTTTGCCTACAAGGAGATCGCGGACATCATGGGTACTCCCATCGGCACCGTGATGTCGCGGCTGCACCGCGGGCGTCGCCAGCTTCGCGAACTGCTGGAGGACTACGCCCGGGACCGCGGACTCGTCCCCGCGGGCGTGGCAGATGAGAAGGGCGCGGATTCATGAGCTGCGGAGACGCACATGAGACGGACTGCTCCGAGGTGCTCGACCACCTCTACGAGTACCTCGACGAGGAGATGTCCGACGATGCCTGCACCAAGTTCCGGGAGCACTTCGACGAGTGCCACCCGTGCCTGGAGAAGTACGGCCTGGAAGTCGCGGTCAAGAAGCTGGTGAAGCGCTGCTGCGGCTCCGACGACGTACCGAGCGACCTGCGCTCCAAGGTGATGATGCGGATCGAGCTGGTCCGGCGCGGCGAGGCCGTGCCCGAACAGGACGCGCTCAGCGCCGAGATCACCACGACCGAGGCACCCTCCGCGTGACCGCCGGGCCGGTCTGGCAGCCCGGCCCGCGCACCGCTCCGCACCCGCCCCGAACCTGCCGCCACCGCCCGAACTCGCGGCCGCCTGAGGGCTTTACGCCCTACCACGCGACCGCCTGGACGCCGTCAAGCCGCTCGGCCGTACATCACTCCTACGGGTGAGCGGTGGTCCCCCCTTCCGGCGTAATGGCGGCAAAACCCTCATAGCCGCCCGCTACGGCCCTATCCTCCTGAGTCTCGTACATCTTCGTACGGACAGGAGGCTGTCGCCGTGTCACCCGCGCACCGCCGCTCGCAGCCGCCCGCGGTCTGCTGGGGTTCCGCCTGTTCCCGCCGGGTCCGGCAGGAGGCGCAGCAGGCGACCGTACAGGCCCTGCTGCAGGCCCTGGAACTCAAGGACCCCTACACCAGGGGCCACAGCGAGCGGGTCGGCAGGCTGGCCGCGCTCATCGCCCGCGAACTCGGCGCGCCCGCGGCCCGGGTGGAGGCGGTCCGGCTCGGCGGCACCCTGCACGACATCGGCAAGCTCGCGGTGCCCACCGGGCTGCTGCGCAAAAACGGTCCGCTGACGGACGAGGAGCGACGCGTGGTCCAACTCCACCCGGTCGACGGCGACGGGGTGCTGCGCGGCATCTCCGTGCTCGGAGAGGCCCGCCCCGCGGTTCTGCACCACCACGAGCGGATCGACGGCACCGGGTACCCGTACGGCCTCGCGGACGGGCGGATTCCGGAGGCGGCCAGGATCGTGGCGGTGGCCGACGCGTTCGACGCGATGACGTCCACGCGCACCTACCGTTCGGCCCGGCCGCACGCGCCCGCGATGGCCGAGTTGCGGCGGTGCGCCGGCACGCAGTTCGACCCGATGATGGTGGAGGCGCTGGCGGGTGCGCTGGCGGCGCGGCCGCGGTTCGCGGTGCCCGCGGTGCCGGCGGCGCCCGTCGTTCCCGACCCGGTGGCCGTACGCGACGGGCGCGACGTATCCGGCGTATCCGGTGCACCGGCCGAACCGACCGCACCAGCCGCACCGGTCGAACCAGACGCACCGGCCCGGCTCCGGCCGCTGCCGGCGCTGTGCGGGGCGACCGCGGCGGTCGAGGGACCCCTGCTGGCCAGGGTGCCCGCGCACCCTCCGACCTGGGCATGGTTGGATGCCGGTGCGAAGGGCAAGGGAGTCGGGTGAGGCCCGCGTTCCGCAAGCGGCGGGCTCGGGCTGAGACAACGGCCAGAATGTGCAAGGTTGGTGTCGTACAGGGTGGTACGGGCCGCATCGGGCCGACCGGCTGAGCGGGCAGGCGGGATACGACGTTGAAGATCTTCGGAAGAGTGCGGCACCGGCCGTCGCCCACGTGGCGCCAGGCCACCGACCGGGCGTTCACGCTGATCGACGACGGTCGCTACGAGGACGCCGGCGCGCTGCTCACCCGTGCCGCCGATCTGGAGCCCTGGCTCTCCGAGTCCTGGTACAACCTCGCGCTGCTGCACAAGTTCCGGCACGACTGGGCGCAGGCCCGGATCGCCGGGCTGCGCGCGGTCGCGCTGCTGGACCGCCCGGTCGGCGCCCCGGACTGGTGGAACCTCGGCATCGCCGCCACCGCGCTCCAGGACTGGCCGCTGGCCCGCCGCGCCTGGCAGGCGTACGGGCTGCGGATGCCGGCCGGGACCGCCGAGCGCACCGGCGAGGAGTCCGTGCGGCTGCCGCTCGGCAGCGCCGCGGTGCGGCTGTCCCCGGAGGGCGAGGCCGAGGTGGTCTGGGGCCGCCGGCTCGACCCGGCCCGGATCGAGGTGCTCTCCATCCCGCTGCCGTCCTCCGGCCGCCGGTGGGGCGAGGTGGTGCTCCACGACGGCGTGCCGCACGGCGAGCGTGCCACCGAGCGCGGCTCCGGCTCCTCGGTCTACCCGGTCTTCGACGAGATCGAGCTGTGGGCGCCTTCGCCCGTGCCGACCTGGCTGGTGCTGCTCGAAGCCGGCACCCAGGCGGACCGCGACGCCCTGGAGCGGCTGGCCGCCGAGGCCGGATACGCCGCCGAGGACTGGTCGTCCTCGGTCCGGCTGCTGTGCCGCACCTGTTCCGAGAGCCGGATGCCCACCGACGACGGCTCCTCCGCGACGCGTGACCCGCACGACCACGGCGAGCCCGGGCATCCCGGTCACCTCAGCCACCTCAGCCCCGCCGGGGAGGAGCCGGGCTGGACGCCCGAGCGGGAGTGCGGCATCGCCGCGCCGGCCGGCCTGGTCCGCGGGCTGCTCGAAGGGTGGGTGGCCGACAGCCCCGACACCCGGGACTGGCGGGACCTCGAAGAGGTGTGCTGACCGTCGAAGCGGTGGGCGTCGAAGTGGTGTGCCGAGCATCACGACGGCGGCATCGCGCCCTTGCGCGGTCCCGTACCCTGGGAAGGATCACTTACAGGTTCCGGGAAGGCGTACGGCGGAGATGTCCCAGCAGCACACCGAGCAGCAAGTCGACTTCGTCGACGACGTGACCGACGCGGCGGACCGCGAGTCGGCCCACCGCGAGCGCGGCACCGCTCGTCCCATCACGGTGGTCGGCAACCCGGTGCTGCACCGCGAGTGCAAGGACGTCACCGCCTTCGACGACAGCCTCCTCGCCCTCGTGGACGACATGTTCGCCTCGCAGCGCGCCGCCGAGGGGGTCGGCCTCGCCGCCAACCAGATCGGCGTCGACCTCAAAGTCTTCGTCTACGACTGCGCCGATGACGACGACGTCCGCCACGTCGGTGCGCTCTGCAACCCCGTCCTGGTCGAACTCCCCGCGGACCGGCGCCGCCTCGACGACTCCAACGAGGGCTGCCTGTCCGTCCCCGGCGCCTACATGGAACTCGCCCGCCCCGACTACGCCGTCGTCCGCGGCCAGGACCTCCAGGGCAACCCGGTCGTCCTCCAGGGCACCGGCTACTTCGCGCGCTGCCTCCAGCACGAGACCGACCACCTCTACGGCCGCCTCTACATCGACCGCCTCTCCAAGCGCGACCGCAAGGACGTCATGCGCCAAATGGCCGAGGCCACCCCGAAGTTCGAGACGGTCCCCAACGACTGACCCGCCCCCCGTGGCCCCTTCGCGTCCTCCTCGCGTCAGCGGTTGACGGTCTGGTCTTCGCGCACGGTGACCTGGAACTGCTTGCTGGACTGGCCGTTGGGCAGCCCCGGGGCGCTCGGCGGGCCGTCGGGATCGGCGGACGGGGTCCAGGTGACCTCCCACACGACGCTCGCCTTCAACGGGTAACCGCCGTTCGGCGACGCCTTGTCGTAGGTGACGTTGCACCCCGCGTCCTTGGTGTTCACGCTGTACTTCCCGCCCGACGCCTTCAGGTCGTACGTGCAGCTCTGCGGGTCCGCGTACTGCGTCCCCGCGTCCACCGTCAGCCGCACGGGCACGGCCGTGGTGGTCGCCGCCACGTGAATACCGAAGGCCGGGTTGTCCAGACTCGCGGTCACCCACACCTTCGGCAGCGCCTTGTCGAACGCGATCTCCGTATCCAGGTTCACGAGTTGGTTCTGGGCGATGGGTCGCAGCGTGATATCCGGCTTCGGCAGAATCGTCCGATTGAACGCGAGCCCGGCAAGCGTCTTGGGGTCGACGGTCGGAATGTCCGGCGTGGACGGCTGGTCGGGGGCGATCCACTTCCACGGGTCGAGGGCGGCGCAGGCGTCGGCCTTTGAGATGTCGGGAGTGACCAGTTGATACCAGCCGCCCTTGTCACCCTTGTGGTAGTCGTTCGCGCCGTAGTCGCTCGCCATCTGCGCCCAGGCTGATTGCGCCGACGTGTAGTGGCTGTTGATGTAGTCCGAGAACTGCTTCGGAGTGAACTCGGGCTCGTACCAGCACGGCGGGGGGGACCAGTTGGAGGTGGCGGGCGCGGTCATCGGTACGCCGGCTCCGTGGTAGCTCTTCTTGTAGCTGACCTTGGACTGGATCGTGGTGGGTGCCGAAGGCGGCTTCGGATCGTCCGACTTCGGAGGTGGGTCCGACGACCACCCAGTGCCTGCCTGACTTGGCGCCCCGAGCAGCACAACTCCGCAGGCGGCGGAGAGCACTACGGTCGCTGCCCGAAGCGCTCGCTTGCTCAGCGCTTGCACTGTGTCGCCCCCTTCTGGTTGTTGTATGTCGTGGTGTGCCAGATGCCATCCGTTCCCTTGAGCATGCGCGAGGTGTGGAAGACGAAGTCGGTGATGCTCGGAGTGGTCATCACAGCCTTCCCGGTTTTGAGATTCTTGTCGTAGGCGGCGGACTGGTCCTCACAGAAACTCACCGCGGCAACGGTGGAACTACTCACCGTTACCTTGCGGTTGTAGATCTGGAGCGTGCCGGTGATCGAGCGGTCATCCTTCTTGCCCGCATCGATGGAAGCGCTCCAGCCCTCGGAGGCATCCTGGGTGACGTACTTCGTGAAGACCGGAAGCGTTTTGTCGAGCTTGGTGATTGCGAGGTAGATCGCTTGCACCGCGTACCCCTGGTCCCGTAGCACCGCGTCTTTGGTCGGGTCACCGGTCTTGTCCGGGGCCACTACGATCTTGAAATCGCTCGGGAAGTCGAACGTCGGCGCGCTGGGGTCCGCCGCGGGCGTCGTCGGTGGGGCCGTGGTCTGCGACGCAGTCGTATCACTGGGGGTCGGGCTCGACGCGATCTTCTTGTCGTGGCCGCCGCCGCACGCCGTGAGGAGGAGGGCTGCTGCCGTGAGGGTGCCCGCGGCCGCGCTGAACTTGGTTCGGGGTGCCATTGTGTTGCCAGTCTCCCGTGGTCAGTGTGCGCAGACGTGACGGGAGTGACGGGCGTGGCCGCGCCGAGGAGTTGGTGTGTGCAGAGCCCCCCCGGGCCGGCCCCCCTTCACGGTGGCCACATTCTGCAACGTTCGGTGCCCTACGTTAGCTGTCGTCACGTAGTGCGTCCACGACGGTCAGGCCGGCAGGGCGAGTTGACGCCGTTCCGCGTCGGCCTCGGCCTGGGTGACCTCCTTGGGGTGGCCGTCGCGTTCCTTCTTGACGTATGCGGCGAAGGCCCGCGTCTTCGTGCTGGTGCCACGGGCGTTGCCGGAGAGGTCGGTGGCCCAGGTGACGGCGGCGGCACCGACCCACACGTCGCCCTTGCCGCCGGCCATCTGCTGGTCGGCCGCGTGCAGGGCGTTCGCCACGGAGTCGAGGTCGCGTTCCACGACCGTGTAGAGGGTGTTGAGGGCTTGCCACATGGGGCTGGGGACCTTGTCGCTCATGGAGTTCGTCCGTCCGCTCTCGGTCACTTCTTCTTCATCGGGAGGGGTTTCAAGGTGCCCAGCGTGGGCGGGAGATCGCTGCCCTGGCAGCCCAGCGCGGCGGCGACCTTCACCGCGGGGGAGTACAGCAGGCGGACGCCGGCCTCGCGCTTTTCGGCGCTGCCGACGGCGCTGAGGCCGCTGGTGTTTGCGTATGCCTCGACGTACCGGGTCCGGCTTTCACCGGCCAATGCTCCGGGGAGAGAGCAGGTGAAATCCAGATAGGTTCCGTTGTCGAACGATAGGGCGCCGTAGGCGATGCCAAATGCGGTGAAGTCGTCTCCGCTCTTCAAGTCCTTGTCGCTCGGCTTGCGCGACGACCACTGGAACTGGATTTCCAGTCCCGACGTCATCAGTCCGCCGACCACGCCGAGGAAGCATAGGTCGTGTTCGTTCATGTTGTCGGTGTCGTCCAGATCCGCGCGGAGTGCGTTCGCCACTTGCTGTGCGGTGTGCTGCTCTGCGGCGAGCGCGGCGTACAGCTGGTTCTTGCCGGTGATTTCTCGCAACGCCGCGGCGCCTTGCGTGTCGAAGGAGCGGTCACACGCACTCTGGATGCTGATCGGAGACCCGTAGGAGTTGGTCGGCGCGGGCTTTTTGGAGCTGCATCCGGACAGCAGGGAAACGCCGAGCGCACCGAGGGCTGCCGCAGCAAGGACACTGTGGCGGCGGGATGTGCGGGTACCGATCATCGTCGGCTCCTGTCTCATGTTCCGGTCACGGGCAGGTTGCCGCCCTGCTCCTGGTCGAGGCTGCCCGTGTTGTAGCCGACTTGCTGTGCCTGAGTCAGCGCGTCGTTCAACGCTTTCACCTGAGCGCGGCTCCATCCCTGTGGGCTGTTGTCGACGAGGTTCTTGGCGGGAACCCAGGACCCCCGTCTGCCGGCGTTGTAGACGCCGGCTGCCTTGCCCTGCCGCACATCGGCCAGGTTGCGGTGCTGGGAGTCCGAGTAGTCGCCGATGTTCTTGCTGATCTGGTCGTCGATCTGGTCGTGGACGTCGTCGGTGACGAGCGGGACGATCGTGGCGCCGATGCCGGACTCGGGTTCGGGTGCGAAGGCGAAGACGCCGCCGGTGATGAGGCCCGCGACCATCTGCTGTCGCTCGGAGCGCTTGTCGACGCTCTCGTTGAAGTCGGCGTCCTGCTTGTCGCCCTTGGCCTTGTACTCGTCGATCCAGCCGCGGTCCATGATGCCTTGGAGTTGGGCGCCTATGCGGATGGCGTTCTGGCTGTCGGTGCTTTGCACCTGGCCGTTCTTGTCGATGACGGGAGGGTGGGCGTTCAGCACCGAGGTGGTGTACGCCTGCTGAGCGTTGGTCACCGAGGTGTAGGCGTCGTCGTCGTGGGCGAGAGTCCCCAGGAACGTCTCCAGGTGGGCTCCGTCGAAGTGCGCCCGGTCCTTCGGCGGCCTGCCGCTGCTCGTTCCGCTGTAGACCGAAAGGTCGTTGTCGTCGTCCAGTCCCCAGTCCACGTCGTCGATGTACGCCGCCGTGATGCGGCCGAGGCTCGGGCCGATGCCGGACTGGCGGGCGAGGAGGTCGGCGCCGCTGTCACGCGTCTTGACCTTGTCCGTGCCGGTCGCCTGCTGGCCGTAGCGGTTGACGACTTCGGTCATCACCTTGGCGGTGTCCTTGGTGCGGTGGAGTTGGGGTGGGTTGGCGTCATAGGAGGAGCCCATGGTCGCCGACTCCAGTGCGTGGCCGAGGGACTTGTAACCGGCGATGGTCTTCGCGGAGTGGCTGGTGGTGGAGTCACCGGGCCAGTTGCGGGTCTCGGTGAGGTAGTCGAAGTTCTTGCTGTTCTCGAAGAAGGTGGTGGAGGCCGCGGGGTTGTGGCCGAGCGCTTCCATGAATCCCGTCATGGGGTCCGTGCCGCCGTCGTTGGCGGCGCCGTAGTGCATCCGGTCGTAGATCATGTCCGGCTGGTCCCAGGGAAGGACGTCCTTCTCGAGGACCTGCTTTTGCAGGCCGCTGGTGACATCGCTGGTGTTCGCCTTCTCGAAGGCGATCAAGGACGTCCCGTAGCTGTCGAGGAACGTCGTGTCGTAGGTGCCGTTGCGCATCAGGTCGCTCATCACCTGGAAGCCGTAGACGTGCTGGTCCGGTCCGTCACCGACGTCCGTGCCGCCGAGGGAGATCATGGTCTTCTTCCACTGCCGCATGGCCGCGTCGTCGTTGCGGGTCGCGGTGGCCAGGGTGGTGCCCATCGACTTCTCCAGGCCGCCCAGGAGCTTTTCCCGCTCCTTCTGGTCGGCCGACAGGCCGACGTTGCTCCGCGGGTTGGTCGTGAACTGCCGTGGGTCGGTGACGGCCGCGTAGAACCTCAGGGTGCCGGCCGGGCCGAGTCCGGTGGCGAACCGCTCGGCGAAGTCAGGGTTGTTCTCGTGCAGTGCCAGGAGGTCGTCGAGCTGCTCCAACTGTGCGTTGCTGAGCTTGCTCGGGTCGGATGTGGCGAGTTTGGCGAGCTTGACGGCCTGCGCGGAGTCGCGGCGCACCTGAGCGGGCGAGGAGGTGTCCACCATGCCGTCGTCGATTTCGACCATGTGCTTCGAGCCGGGATACGGCTGTTCCGTCTGCTGGGCCAGGAAGAGCCGCTGCCGCAGCATGGGGAGTTGGTCCTGCGCCCACGACAGGTGCCTGGTCACCGCGGCGAGGGTGGAGGTGTCCAGTCCGAGGTAGGTGGCCCGGCTCATCCAGTCGCGCACCACGGGTTGGGCGCTCGTGGTGCCGTCGTGGCCGGTGTGGCTGTTGATCGTGGTGATGAACGTGTGCAGTTGCTTCGGATCGATTCCGCTGAACGTGCTGCCGTCGTCTGCGCGCCGTGACATGGCGAGCCCCCCCGGGTTGCCATTGGTTGCCATTGTTCGGTCTCGTACGCAGGAGGTTAGAACACGGGTACGGAGAGTGTCCAAGGTGGCTGATGGGAGGCGATGGGACGGGTGATGGGAGGAGAAAGGAGGACGCCCCGCCCAGGACGACGGCCCCGCCCAGGACGACGGCCCCGCCCAGCAGGGCGGGGCCGTCACGGCAGGTGCGGGGTCAGAAGTCCTCGTCCAGGGAGACGGTGCCCTCGACGGCGACCTGGTAGGCGGAGGGGCGGCGTTCGAAGAAGTTGGTGAGTTCCTGGACCCCCTGGAGCTCCATGAAGGAGAAGGGGTTCTCCGAGCCGTAGACCGGGGGGAAGCCGAGGCGGGACAGGCGCTGGTCGGCGACGCACTGGAGGTACTCGCGCATGGAGGCGGTGTTCATGCCGGGCAGTCCGTCACCGCACAGGTCGTGCGCGAAGAGGAGTTCCGCCTCGACCGCCTCACGCATCATGTCGGTGACCTGGTCGCGCAGTTGGGCGTCGAAGAGTTCGGGCTCCTCCTTGCGTACGGTGTCGACGACGTCGAACGCGAAGGACATGTGCATGGTCTCGTCACGGAACACCCAGTTGGTGCCGGTGGCCAGGCCGTGCAGGAGGCCGCGGGAGCGGAACCAGTAGACGTAGGCGAAGGCGCCGTAGAAGAACAGGCCCTCGATGCAGGCCGCGAAGCAGATCAGGTTGAGCAGGAAACGGCGGCGGTCGTCGCGGTTGTCGAGGCGGTCGACGGTCTCCACGGAGTCCATCCAGCGGAAGCAGAACTGCGCCTTCTCACGGATGGACGGGATGTTCTCGACGGCGGCGAACGCGGCGGCGCGGTCGTCGGGGTCGGGCAGGTAGGTGTCCAGCAGGGTCAGATAGAACTGGACGTGGACGGCTTCCTCGAAGAGCTGGCGGGACAGGTACAGCCGCGCCTCGGGGGAGTTGATGTGCCGGTAGAGGGTGAGCACGAGGTTGTTGGAGACGATGGAGTCCCCGGTGGCGAAGAACGCCACGAGCCGTCCGATCAGGTGCTGTTCGGCCGGGGAGAGCTTGGCGAGGTCGGTGACGTCGGAGTGGAGGTCGACCTCCTCGACGGTCCAGGTGTTCTTGATGGCGTCGCGGTAGCGCTCGTAGAAGTCGGGGTAGCGCATCGGGCGCAGGGTCAGTTCGAAGCCCGGGTCGAGCAGGTTCTTCACGGCGGGGGAGGTCCCGTCCACGGTCCCGCTCGTGGTTCCGCTCGTGGTCCCGTTCGCGGTGGTGTCGGTGGTCATTACTGGCATGCCTCGCAGGACTCGGGGTTCTCAAGGGAGCAGGCGATCGCGTCGGCGTCGGCGATCACGGGTACGGCGGCGGGCGCGGGGACGGACGCGGACGCGGCGGAAGAAGCGGAAGCCGCGGAAGAAGCGGAAGCCCCGGAAGCCCCGGAAGCCGCGGAAGAAGCCGCGCGGGCGATCCGGGTGGCCGGCCGCGACCGCAGGTAGTACGTGGTCTTCAGCCCCCGCTTCCACGCGTACGCGTACATCGAGCTGAGCTTCCCGATCGTCGGCGTCTCCAGGAACAGGTTCAGCGACTGGCTCTGGTCGAGGTACGGCGTACGGTCCGCGGCCAGGTCGATCAGCGCGCGCTGCGGCAGCTCCCAGGCGGTGCGGTACAGCTCCCGCACCTCCGCCGGAATCCAGTCGAAGCCCTGGACCGAGCCGTTGGCCTCCCGCAGCGCCTCCCGGGTCCGCGGGTCCCACAGGCCCAGCCGCTTGAGGTCGGCCACCAGGTAGGAGTTGACCTGGAGGAACTCGCCGGAGAGCGTCTCGCGCTTGAAGAGGTTGGACACCTGCGGCTCGATGCACTCGTAGACGCCGGCGATGGAGGCGATCGTCGCGGTGGGGGCGATCGCGAGCAGCAGCGAGTTGCGCAGGCCGGTGGTGGCGATACGGGCGCGCAGCGCGGTCCAGCGCTCCGGCCAGTGCGGGGCGGCGCCGAAGTGGTCGGGGTGCAGCACGCCGTCGGAGGTACGGGTCTGGTCCCACGCGGGCAGCGGGCCGTTGCGCTCGGCGAGGTCGCAGGACGCCTCGTAGGCGGCGAGCATGATCCGCTCGGAGATCTTCGTGGACAGCGCGCGGGCCGCCTCGGAGCCGAAGGGCAGCCGGAGCCGGAAGAAGACGTCCTGCAGCCCCATGATGCCCAGACCCACCGGCCGCCAGCGGGAGTTGGAGCGCCCGGCCTGCTCGGTCGGGTAGTAGTTGATGTCGACCACCCGGTCCAGGAAGGTGACCGCGGTGTGCACGGTACGGTCCAGCCGCTCCCAGTCGATCGCGTCGTCGATGCCGTCCGCGCCGCCCGCGGTACCGTCCCGCGGTGCGATCACGAACGCGCCCAGGTTCACCGAACCCAGGTTGCACACGGCCGTCTCGGAGTCGTCCGAGACCTCCAGGATCTCCGTGCACAGGTTCGAGGAGTGCACGGTCCGGCCGGGGCGGGCGGTCTGGTTCGCGGTGCGGTTGGCGGCGTCCTTGAACGTCATCCAGCCGTTGCCGGTCTGCGCGAGGGTGCGCATCATCCGCCCGTACAGCTCGCGGGCCGGGAGGGTACGGCGGGCCAGGCCGGCCGCCTCGGCGCGGCGGTAGGCGGCGTCGAAGTCGGCGCCCCACAGGTCGACCAGCTCGGGGACGTCGACGGGGGAGAAGAGCGACCAGTCCGCGTCGGCGTCGACCCGGCGCATGAACTCGTCCGGGACCCAGTGCGCGAGGTTGAGGTTGTGGGTGCGGCGGGCGTCCTCGCCGGTGTTGTCCCGCAGTTCGAGGAACTCCTCGATGTCGGCGTGCCAGGTCTCCAGGTAGACCGCGGCGGCTCCCTTGCGGCGGCCGCCCTGGTTCACCGCGGCCACCGAGGCGTCGAGGGTCTTCAGGAACGGCACGATGCCGTTGGAGTGGCCGTTGGTGCCGCGGATCAGCGAACCGCGGGCGCGCACCCGGGAGTAGGGGATGCCGATGCCGCCGGCGTGCTTCGACAGGCGGGCCACCTCGTGGTAGCGGCCGTAGATCGAGTCCAGCTGGTCGAGCGGGGAGTCCAGCAGGTAGCAGGAGGACATCTGCGGGTGGCGGGTGCCGGAGTTGAAGAGGGTGGGGGAGCTGGGCAGGTAGTCCAGCGCGCTCATCAGCCGGTACAGGTCGGCGACTTCCTCCAGCGCGCGGCCGCCGCCCACCTCGGGCCCGCCGCCTGCCGTGGCCGGGCCGCCGGGCGCGGTGACGCCGTCGTCCTCGGCGAGGCCCGCGGCGACCCGCAGCATGAAGTGCTGCGGGGTCTCGATCACCTGGCGGGTGATCGGGTGCCGCAGCAGGTAGCGGCTGTGCAGGGTGCGCAGGCCGAAGTAGCCGAAGCGGTCGTCGGCGCGGTCGGCGAGCGCCTGGTCGACCAGCGCGTCCAGCCGGGCCGCGTGGGCGGCGACGAAGGCGGCGGTGCGGTCGCCGACCAGGCCCTCGCGGTGGCCGACCGCGATGGAGGTGGTGAAGGAGACCGCGCCCTGGCCGGCCGCCTCCTCGGTGATCGCCTCGCTCAGCAGGCGGGCGGCGAGCCGGGAGTACACCGGGTCGTCGGAGATCAGACCGGCGGCTGCGTCGATGGCGAGGGTGCGCAGTTCGGCGCGGTCGGCGCCGGTGCTGCGGCCGCGCAGGGCGGCGGCGGTGACCCGGCCCGGGTCGGCGTCGGGCAGGTCGGCGGTCAGTTCGACGAGCATGCGAAGGAGTTCGGCGCCGGCGCCGTCCGCGGGCTCCGGCACCCGCGGCCGGCCGGGGGGAGCGGTGGCGGGGGCCGCCGAGGAGGTGGCGGCGGTGGGCGCGGGGGCGGTGGGCGCGGTGGTCACGGTGGTGCTCTCCCTCATACGCGGCGGCGGCCGCGCGGAGAGCGACGAGAGGCATGGCGGGGCCGTTTTCCGGCACGCCGCCGTGCGCCCGTCGACCCAGTCCACGAGGCCCGGACGGATTCCTCCCGTTGAGCCCGGCGGCTCGGGAGGCACCCCCGCGCACAAGGCACGCGGGAGCGTGTCGGCCGGCAGGCGATCGGGCTGTACGGGGCGCTGGGCGCGCGACCGTTCACCGTTGCGGGGCAGCGCCGGATTTTCACCGGCTTCCCCTGCGGCAACGGGGTTGAGCATACATGTAGTGGCGCCCACCGCAGGCACCCCCACATGTTGTGTCGCGCTGTCAATCTCATGGTGGCCCGCGCGCGTTGTCGGGCCGCATGCGGCCGCGGCCCCGCCGTCTGGCGGGGCCGCGGAAGGGCCTGGGCGGGCCCCGGTCGGGCGGGCGCGGGAGGGGTCTCAGAGTTCGGCGCGCTTGCGGTCCGCCTCCCGCAGTTCGCGAGTGATCTTCGCCTCGTGGCGCAGACCGAGGACGGGGACGAAGGTGAGGGCCAGCAGAAGGCCGAGGAGAGCGGCGATGTCCAGGAGTACGGTCATGGGTCAATCGTGCTCGCGCCGCTTACGGTCGAACAGTGGCAGCACTGCCGTACTACCGCAACATGCTGCCACGTGGCAGGCTGGACGACATGTTGCGCAACGTGGCGACCGTGGTCCTGGACGGGGTTCACCCCTTTGAACTCGGCGTGGTCTGCGAGGTCTTCGGGCTGGACCGCAGCGAGGAGGGGCTGCCGGTCTACGACTTCTCGGTGGTCTCGGCGGAGGGGCCGCGGGTGGGGACGCACGCCGGGTTCGAACTGGTGGTGGCGGAGGGCCTGGACCGGCTGGACGAGGCCGACCTGATCGCGGTGCCGGCCGGCGACTCGTACAACATCCGCACCTTCCCGCAGCCGATGCTCGACGCGTTGAACCGCGCGGTCGAGCGCGGCGCGACCGTACTGAGCGTGTGCTCGGGGGTGTTCGTGCTCGGCGCGGCCGGGCTGCTCGACGGGCGGCGGTGCGCGGCTCACTGGCGGCACGCGGAACGGCTCGCGCGGCGCCATCCGAAGGCCGAGGTCGAGGCGGACATGCTCTACGTCGACGACGCCGGCGTGGTCACCTCGGCCGGCACGGCGGCGGGCATCGACGCCTGCCTGCACCTCGTCCGCAAGGAGCAGGGCAGCGCGGTGGCGAACGGTATCGCCCGGCGCATGGTGGTCCCCCCGCACCGCGAGGGCGGCCAGGCGCAGTACGTGGACCGGCCGCTGCCCCGGGCGCAGAGCGACACTGTCACCGGGGTGCTCTCCTGGATGGAGCGGCACCTCGACCGCGAGGTGACCGTCGAGGAACTGGCGCTGCGCGCCCACATGTCACCGCGGACCTTCGCGAGGCGCTTCCAGCAGGAGACCGGGACCACGCCGTACCGCTGGTTGCTGGGGCAACGTGTGCTGCTCGCCCGGGAGTTGCTGGAGGGGACCGACGCGACCGTCGACTCCGTCGCGGTCCGGGCGGGGTTCGGCAACGCGGCCACCATGCGGCACCACTTCGTCCGGTGGACCGGGACGACGCCGCAGGCGTACCGGCGCACCTTCCGCACACCGAGCCCCTTGGCGTAGGTCGCCGGACCGTCCGCCGGTGGGTGGCTGGTCGCTGGGGGTGCCCATTCCGGGGGAGTTCCCCGCGCCCCTGTGTATGTGCGGCTCCTTCCGCGGAAGGAGCCGCACAAGGGGACCGCGACTACGCGGACGGGGCGGGCTCGGGGGTCAGGGGCACCCCCGGAGCGCCGGGCTCGCCCGGTTCGGCGGTGTAGTCCGACAGGACCGTCTCATCGGTGCCCGCGGGTGCCTTCACCGCCCGCAACACCAGCGTGAGCACCACCGCGATGACCACGTTGAGCACGAACGCGGTGAGCCCGATGTACCCGATCTTGCCGATCCACGGGATCGTGTCGGAGTTCCCGCCGAAGTGCGACTGGCTCGGGCTGGACTGGTCGTACGCCTTCCAGGTGCCGTAGGCCATGCCCGCGGCCCAGCCGGCCAGCAGCGCCCAGCGGTGGAACCAGCGGGTGAAGAGCCCGCCGACGATCGCGGGCACCGTCTGCAGAATCCAGATCCCGCCCAGCAGCTGGAAGTTGATCGCCACGGTCTTGTCCATCGACAGCACGAAGACGAGCGCGCCGACCTTCACCACCAGCGAGGCGAGCTTGGAGACGCGGGTCTCCTCCGCGGGCGTGGCGTTCGGGCGGATCAGGTCCTTGTAGATGTTGCGGGTGAAGAGGTTCGCGGCGGCGATGGACATGATCGCGGCGGGTACCAGCGCGCCGATCGCGATCGCGGCGAAGGCGACCCCGGCGAACCAGCTCGGGAAGACGTTCTCGAAGAGCTGGGGGATGGCGAGTTGGGCGTTGTAGCCCTTGACGTTCTTGCCGACGCCGTCGGCGACCGCCATGAAGCCGAGCATCGCCAGCAGCCCGAGCATCAGCGAGTACAGCGGCAGGATCGCGGTGTTGCGCTGGATGACGGTGCGGCTCTTGCCGGAGAGCACCGCGGTCACCGAGTGCGGGTAGAGGAACAGCGCCATCGCGGAGCCCAACGCGAGCGTGGCGTAGGCCCATTGGGCCTGCGGCGCGACGGTCAGCGAGCCGTGCGGCTTGCCGGTGGCGGGGTTCTTCACCGCGTACGCGGCGCCCGCCTTGTGGAAGATGTCGCCGAACCCGCCGAGCTTGTACGGGATGTAGATGATCGCCACTGCGATCACGATGTAGATCAGCGCGTCCTTGACGAACGCGATCAGCGCGGGTGCCCGCAGCCCGGAGGAGTAGGTGTACGCGGCGAGCACGCCGAAGGCGATCAGCAGCGGCAGGTCCTTGACGAACCAGTTGGTCGAGTCGCTGCCGCCGACCCCGACCACGTCCAGCACCGCCTGGATGCCGACGAGTTGGAGCGCGATGTACGGCATGGTGGCCACGATGCCGGTGAGCGCGACGGCCACCGACAGGCTCTTGGAGCCGAACCGGCCGCGGATGAAGTCCGAGGAGGTCACGTAGCCGTGCTTGCGCGAGACCGACCACAGCCGCGGCAGGAAGAGGAAGACCAGCGGGTAGGCGATGATCGTGTAGGGCACCGCGAAGAAGCCCGATGCTCCGGCGCCGTAGATCGCGGCCGGCACGGCGATGAAGGTGTACGCGGTGTACAGGTCGCCGCCGAGCAGGAACCAGGTCACCCAGGTGCCGAAACTTCGGCCGCCCAGCCCCCATTCGTCCAGGTGCAGCGCGTTGTCCGCGCGCCGCCAGCGCGCGGCCATGAAGCCCATCGCCGTGACGGCGACGAAGAAGAAGATGAGGATGCCGAGCGCGACCCCGTCGACGTGGTTCTTCACTTGGCCGCACCTCCCTTGCGGCTGCGTGCGTCACGCCGGACCAGCACGTAGGCGGAGTAGGTGAGCACCGCCGAGACCGGCACCCAGGCGAGCTGGTACCAGTAGAAGAACGGGATGCCGATGAAGGTGGGGGTCAGCCGCGAATAGGAGCTGACCCAGAGCGTGCTGACGAGCGGAATGAGCAGGCAGATTCCGGCGACGACCCGCGCGGGCGTGACCGCCGGTCGTGGTCCGTCCGCCGGTCGGCGCGGCTGGGGTACTTGTGTCGGCGCGGTCGGCACAGCTGGTGCTCCCGTCCCCTAGAGCGATCAATGTGGTGCGCAGGAATCTAGGGGAGGGGAGTGACAGGCGTCACTACCTGTGCGGATATCAGCCGTACGAGGGAACGCCGAAGCGGCCCGCCGGCGGGTCCGGCGGGCCTTCGTACGACAGCATTCGGATCGGTGGGGCTCAGTCCGTCGGGCGGTTGAGCCGCGCGACGAACTTGTACCGGTCGCCGCGGTAGACCGACCGCACCCACTCCACCGGTTCCCCCGTGGTGTCCACGGAGTGCCGGGAGAGCATCAGCATCGGCAGCCCGACGTCGGTGCTCAGCAGCCCGGCCTCGCGCGGGGTGGCCAGCGAGGTCTCGATGGTTTCCTCGGCCTCGGCCAGCCGCACGTCGTAGACCTCGGCGAGCGCGGTGTAGAGCGAGGTGTACTTCGCCAGGCTGCGGCGCAGCGCGGGGAAGCGCTTCGCGGACAGGTGGGTGGTCTCGATCGCCATCGGCTCGCTGTTGGCCAGCCGCAGCCGCTCGATCCGCAGCACCCGGCCGCCGGCCTTCATGTCCAGCAGCCCGGCCAGCCGGTCGTCGGCGGTGATGTAGCCGATGTCCAGCAGCTGCGAGGTGGGCTCCAGGCCCTGCGCGCGCATGTCCTCGGTGTAGGAGGTGAGTTGCAGCGCCTGGGAGACCTTCGGCTTCGCCACGAAGGTGCCCTTGCCCTGGATGCGCTCCAGCCGGCCCTCGACCACCAGCTCCTGCAGCGCCTGCCGCACGGTGGTGCGGGAGGTGTCGAACTCGGTGGCCAGGGTGCGCTCCGGGGGCACCGGGGTGCCGGGCGGCATGGTCTGGGTGATGTCCAGGAGATGGCGCTTGAGCCGGTAGTACTTCGGCACGCGGGCGGTGCGGCCGGCGGTGCCGTTCCCCGTGGGCTCCGCGCTGCTGCCCGTGTCGCTGTCCATGCCGTGTACTCCCGACTGCCGTCGTACTGCCGTCACCGGCTCCTCCGTTGATCGCGGTCACATGGTGGCACGGGCTCCCCTGCCGGAGGGAGGCGGTGGGTGGCTGATGCCCTTCAGGTGTCGGTCCGATAACAGGTCCGACGGGTGTTCTTATACACCCTTGACACCCCTAAAGGTCTAGGCCAAGCTCCGGGTACTGGTCTAAACCATTAACGACCAATCCCAGACCCACGAGCAGGACGCGGCTGCAATGCGCGTGCGGCAGCCGACATTTCGGGCGGTGGGGGGAGTTTCGGGCATCCTTGAGGAGGGTGGCATGAGGCGCAAGCTCATCGCTGCGATCGGTGTCGCGGCAGTGCTGACCGGAGTCGCGGCCTGTGGTGGCAGCAGCGACAAGTCCGATTCGGGCAAGGGGAGTTCGGCCGGGCCGGCCGATTTCAAGGGCAAGACGCTCAACGTGTGGCTGATGAGCGGCTCCAACCCGCCCGGGTGGACCAAGGACATCACCGCCGCGTTCGAGAAGCAGTACCCCGGTGCGAAGCTGAAGATCACCGTCCAGCAGTGGGACGGCATCCAGCAGAAGCTCACCACCGCGCTGTCGGAGAGCACCCCGCCGGACGTCATCGAGGTCGGCAACACCCAGACCCCGTACTACGCGGCGACCGGCGGCCTCAAGGACCTCACCAGCGTCAAGGCCGACATCGGCGGCAGCGACTGGGTGCCGGCGCTGAACGGCTCCGCGGTCTACAACGGCAAGCAGTTCGCCGCCCCGTGGTACTTCGCCAGCCGGGTCGTCGTCTACAACAAGAAGATCTGGTCCGGGGCCGGCATCACCACGCCGCCGAAGACCCAGGACGAGCTCTTCTCCGACCTGGACAAGATCAAGGCCAAGGGCACCAAGGACGCCTTCTACCTGCCCGGCCAGGACTGGTACGGCTTCGACGGCTTCCTGCTGGACGCCGGCGCCGACCTGGTCAAGAAGGACGGCGACAAGTACACCGGCAACCTGGACACCCCCCAGGCCGCCGCGGCGATCAACCTGTACAAGAAGGTGAACTCCTACGGCACCGCGCCGAAGGACAAGGACGAGGCCACCCCGCAGCAGTCCGACGTGTTCGCCAAGGGCGACGTCGGCGCGTTCCTCGGCCTGGGCTGGGAGGCGGCCGGCGCCATCACCAAGAACCCGGCGCTGAAGGACCAGGTCGGCTTCTTCGCCTTCCCGGGCAAGACGGCGGACAAGACCGCCAGCGTCTTCGTCGGCGGCTCCAACCTGGCGATCTCCCAGGCGAGCAAGAACCCCGAGCTGGCCCAGGACTTCCTGAAGATGGCGATGTCCGACCAGTTCGAGGGCGAGCTGGCCAAGGAGGGCGGCGTCGTCCCGAACAAGGCGAGCCTCGACTCCAACCTGACCGGCAACGAGTTCGGCACCGTCTCCGCGGCCGCCGCGGCCAACGGCGGCACCACCCCGCTGATCCCGGCGTGGGGCAACGTCGAGAACGCGCCCAACCCGATCACCACCCTCTTCATGACCGGCGTGCTCCAGGGCCAGTCCCCGAGCGCGGCCGCCAAGAAGGCGGACACCGAGATCGACAAGCGGCTCAGCCAGCAGTAGCCACCCGGTCCGGGTCCCGGCGCCCGCCGTCCTGAGCGGCGGGCGCCCGGGCCCGGCACAGCGCCTTGCAGCGGACGGTACGAGGAAGAGGGAAGCATGGCCGCGCAGTACAAAGGGACGCAAGTACGGGGCCCCGACGAGGGAGCGGCCATACCCGGGCCCTCCGGCGCGCGCACCGCGGGACAGCCGCCGGCCGGTCGTGCCAAGACGCGGTCCGTCGGGGGCGCGGTCGTCGGCCGCTCGGTGCCGTACCTGCTGATCCTGCCCGCGCTGGCGGCCACCGTGCTGCTGCTGGGCTACCCGCTGGTGCGGAACGTGATCATCTCGTTCCAGACCCTCAACGCCTTCCAGCTGATCCAGCACACCACCCAGTGGACCGGGTTCGGCAACTACAAGGCCCAGCTGACCAGCGCCGACTTCTGGCACACCACCGAGCGGTCGGTCTTCTTCACCCTCGCCAACGTCGCGCTGATCATGGTCGGCGGCACCCTGATCGGACTGCTGCTGTACCGGCTCGGCAAGCGGATGCGGCTGCTGCTGTCGATCGGGATGGTGCTCGCCTGGGCGATGCCGATCGTGGCCGGCACCACCGTCTACCAGTGGCTCTTCGACACCCGCTACGGCGTGGTCAACTGGTCCCTGAACAAGCTCGGCTGGCACTCGATGCAGGGCTACAACTGGTTCGGCCACCAGCTGTCCACCTTCGCGGTCATCACCCTGATGATCGTCTGGCAGTCGCTCCCGTTCGTCGCGCTCAACCTCTACGCGGGCCTGACCACCATCTCCGGGGAGATCTTCGAGGCGGCCCGGATGGACGGCGCGGGCGCCTGGCGCTCCTTCAGCTCGGTGCTCTTCCCGATGCTCAAGCCGTTCTTCCTGAGCACCGCGTTCCTCGAGGTCATCTGGGTGTTCAAGGCGTTCACCCAGGTCTACGCCCTCAACTCCGGCGGCCCCGAGGGCCTGACCGAGACGCTGCCGGTCTACGCCTACGTCCAGGGCGTCAGCGGCCAGCACTACGGGACCGGCGCGGCGATCTCCGTGCTGACCATCCTCATCCTGCTGGTGCTGATGTCCTACTACTTCCGGATCATGTTGAAGCAGGAGGACGAGCTGTGAGGCGCTCCACGTTCGGACGGCTGTGGCCCAACGTCGTCGCGGTCATCCTCTTCGTCTTCTTCGTCTTCCCCGTCTACTGGATGCTGACGACGGCCTTCAAGCCGGACCTCGACATCATCTCCACCACCCCGGTCTTCGTGCCCGTCCACGGCACCATGTCGCACTTCGACAAGGCCGTGCACGCGGCGGGCTTCTGGACCCTGGTGCGCAACAGCCTCACCGTCACCATCGGTTCGGTGCTGCTGTCGCTGGTGGTGGCGACCGCGGCGGCGTTCGCGGTGGCGCGGATGCGCTTCCGCGGCCGCAAGGCGTTCATCCTCATCGTGATGATGGCCCAGATGGCGCCGTGGGAGGTCATGACGATCTCCGTCTACCTGATCGTCCGCGACCAGGACATGCTCAACAGCCTGGTCCCGCTGACCTTCTTCTACATGATGATGGTGCTGCCGTTCTCCATCTGGACGCTGCGCGGGTTCATCGCCGCGGTGCCCAAGGAACTGGAGGAGTCGGCACTGATGGACGGCTGCACCCGGTTCCAGGCGTTCGTCCGGGTGGTGCTGCCGCTGCTGGCGCCGGGGTTGATGTCCACCTCGCTGTTCGGCTTCATCACGGCGTGGAACGAGTTCCCCCTGGTGCTCATCCTCAACAAGGAGAGCGGCCAGACCCTGCCGCTGTGGATCACCCAGTTCCAGACCAACTTCGGTGACGACTGGGGCGCTACCATGGCCGCGTCCAGCCTGTTCACCATCCCCGTGGTGATCGTCTTCCTGTTCCTCCAGCGCAGGGCCGTCGCCGGTCTGACAGCCGGGGCGGTGAAGGGATGAGCCCCATCGCCCACACCGACGACCTCGGCGGCGCCACCGGCCCGCACCCGGACACCGTCACCGCGGACGCGCTCGCCGTCCTCCAGCCCGGCTTCGCCGGCACCACCGCGCCCGCGTGGGTGCTGCGGCTGCTCGGCGAAGGGCTCGGCTCGGTCGGCCTGTTCGCCCGCAATGTCGAGTCACCGGAGCAGGTGGCCGCGCTCACCGCGCAGTTGCGGGAGGTACGCCCCGACGTGCTGGTCGCCGCCGACGAGGAGGGCGGCGACGTCACCCGGCTGGAGGCGCGCGGCGGTTCGTCGTTCCCCGGCAACCTCGCGCTCGGCGCGGTCGACGACCTGAAGCTGACCCGCGCGGTCGCCGCCGAACTCGGCCGCCGGCTGGCTGCCTGCGGCGTGAACTTCAACTGGGCGCCGTCCGCCGACGTCAACTCCGACCCGGGCAACCCGGTGATCGGGGTGCGCTCCTTCGGCGCCGACCCCGAACTGGTGGCCCGCAACACCGCGGCCTACGTGGAGGGCCTGCAGTCCGCGGGCGTCGCCGCGTCGGTCAAGCACTTCCCCGGCCACGGCGACACCGCGGTGGACTCGCACCACGCGATGCCGCGGATCGACGTGGACCTCGACACCCTGCGGGCCCGCGAACTGGTGCCCTTCCGGGCGGCGATCGCGGCCGGCGCCAAGGTCGTGATGAGCGCGCACATCCTGGTGCCCGCGCTCGACCCGGACCTGCCCGGCACGCTCAGCCCGGCCGTCCTGGGCGGCCTGCTGCGCGCCCCCCGCGAGGAGGGCGGCCTCGGCTACGACGGGCTGGTGGTCACCGACGGCATCGAGATGCAGGCGATAGCGGCCACGTACGGGATCGAGCGCGGCACCGTGATGGCGCTGGCCGCGGGGTGCGACGCGATCTGCGTGGGCGGCGGGCTGTGCGACGAGCAGACCGCGCTGGACCTGCGCGACGCGATCGTGGCGGCGGTACGGGACGGCTCGCTGCCGGCCGAGCGGCTGGCCGACGCGGCGCGCCGGGTGAGGGAATTGGCCGCCTGGGCGGTCGCACAGCGGTCGGGTGCGGCGGAGGGGAGCGCACCCGACTCCGACATCGGCCTGGAGGCGGCCCGCCGGGCCTTGCGGATCACCCGCGCCGAGGGCTTCACCCCGCTGGACAACCCGCCCTACGTGGCGGCGTTCACCCCGATGGCGAACATCGCGGTAGGCGACGTGACCCCGTGGGGAGTCGCCGCGGAACTGGAGCGGCTGCTGCCCGGCACCCGCACCGGCACCTACCGCACCGACGACGTCACCGAACTGCTCGCCGCGGCCGGCGACCGCAGGGTGGTGGCCGTGGTCCGCGACGCGCACCGGCACGCGTGGATGGCGCGGGCGCTGGACGGGCTGCTGGCCGCCCGCCCGGACACGATCGTGGTGGAGATGGGCGTGCCCCAGGCCCCGCCGGTCGGCTCGCTGCACATCGCCACGCACGGCGCCGCCCGGGTCTGCGGCGAGGCCGCGGCGGAGGCGATCGTCGGCCGCGAGGCGTAGCGCGGGCAGGCGGCGGCCGGGAAGGCGCCGGATACGGCAGACGCCGCGGGCTCCGGGAAGGAGCCCGCGGCGTCCGGTCGTCACGGACGGCCCGAGGCGGCCGGGCCGGGCGCGGGGTGCCGCCGGTTACAGCCCCTGCCAGTCCGGCTTCGCGGCGAAGGTGGCGCGGAAGTACGGCGCCAGCTTCAGCTTGGACGCGGCGGCCTCGTCGACCACCACCGTCGCGTGCGGGTGCAACTGCAGCGCGGAGGCGGGCACCACGGCGGCGACCGGGCCCTCCACGGTCTGCGCGACGGCCTCGGCCTTGCCCTCACCGGTGGCCAGCAGCACCAGGTGCCGCGCCTCCAGGATGGTGCCGATGCCCTGGGTGATCACATGCTGCGGCACCTGCGCGATGTCGCCGTCGAAGAAGCGGGCGTTGTCCACCCGGGTCTGCTCGGTGAGGGTCTTGATCCGGGTGCGGGAGGCGAGCGAGGAGCAGGGCTCGTTGAACCCTATGTGCCCGTCGGTGCCGATGCCGAGCAGCTGGAGGTCGACCCCGCCGGCCGCCGCGAGCGCCTCGTCGTACGCCGCGCAGGCCGCCCGTACGTCGGTGGCGGCGCCGTCGGGACCCATGAACGACTTCGAGGACAGGCCGAGCGGGTCCACCACCTCCCGCAGCACCACCGAGCGGTACGACTCCGGGTGGCCGGCCGGCAGGCCCACGTACTCGTCGAGCTGGCAGACCCGGGCCCTGGAGGCGTCCACGGCGCCGGAGCGCACCTTGGCGGCGAGCGCCTGGTAGACCGGCAGCGGGGTGGAACCGGTCGCCACGCCGAGCAGTGCGTCGGGCTTGCGGCGCAGCAGGGCGGCCATGGCCTCCGCGATGAGTTCGCCGCCCGCGGCGGCGTCCGGCACGATGACAACTTCCACGCTGGGCCTGCCGTTCTCAAGAAGGATACATGTGGTATAGACCAATCTATCAGATTGGGCCACTCCGGTGGTGCGGCGGGGGGCGTCCTGTGTTCGACTGGTGGAGGTCGGACGGGTGGGATGGAGGCGGTGGGATGTCGGCTTCTGCGTCGTCCCCGGCCCCGCGCGCGGGTGAGCCGGGCTGGATCATGTTCGGCGAGATCGCCGAGCAGCCGGAGGTGCTGCGCCGGGTCCTGGCCGAGGCCGCGCCCCAGGTGCGCCGGACCGCCCACCGGATCGCGGCCCGGCGGCCCCGGTTCGTGCTGCTCAGCGCCCGCGGCACCTCCGACCACGCGGCGCTGTACGCGAAGTACCTGATCGAGGTGGAACTGGGCCTGCCCTGCGGGTTGACCTCAATGTCCACCGTCACCGCGTACGGGGCCACCCCGCACCTGGAGGACGTGCTGCTGGTCAGCGTCAGCCAGTCCGGCGGCTCGCCCGACCTGGTCGCCACCACGCGGGCCGCCCGCCGGGCCGGCGCGATCACCCTCGCGGTCACCAACAACCCGGACTCGCCGCTGGCGGAGGTCGCGGAGTTCCACCTCGACATGCTGGCCGGGCCGGAGAAGGCGCTGCCCGCGACGAAGACGTACACCGCGGAACTCCTGGTGCTCTACCTGTTCGTCATGGGCCTGCGCGACGACGACGGGGCGGCCGCCGCCGTGCTGCCCGACCTCGTGCAGGAGGTGCTGGACCGCTCCGCCGAGGTGCGCGCGCTGGCCGGGCGGTACCGCTTCGCCGAGCGGATGGTGATCACCTCGCGCGGATACGGCTACCCGACCGCGAAGGAGGCCGCGCTGAAGCTGATGGAGACCAGCTACATCCCCGCGCTCGCCTACTCCGGCGCCGACCTGCTGCACGGGCCGCTGGCGATGGTCGACAACATCTCCCCGGTCATCGCGATCGTCACCGAGGGCCGGGGCGGCGAGGCGCTGCAGCCGGTGCTGGACCGGCTGCGCGGGCGGGGCGCGGACCTCGTGGTGATCGGCCCCCGAGTCCAGGTCAAGGCCGCCACGGGCGGCTTCGGGCTGCCCACCGGCAGGCTGCCGGAAGCGCTCCAACCCGTGCTGGAGATCGTCCCGTTGCAGCGGCTCGCCTACGAGGTGGCAGTCGCGCGCGGCCAGGACCCGGACGCGCCACGGGCGTTGGCGAAGGTGACCGAGACCCGGTAGCGGGGCGGCCCCCGGTGGACGTGCGCCTGGGGGTGGACGCGCGCCCGGCGCAGGCGCGTTCCGCCGGTCAGAGCAGGGAGCCGCCGGTCGCGTCGAGCCAGTGCCCGGTGATCCAGCGGGCGGCGTCGGAGGCGAGGAACGCGACGGCGTCGGCGACGTCCTCGGGGGCGCCGACCCGCTTGAAGACGGAGTAGCCGGCGGCCTGTTCCCAGGCGGCGTCGGAGGTACGGATGACCGGCGCGGTGTTGTCGGTGTCGATGATCCCGGGCGCGATCGCGTTGACGGTGATGCCGCGCGGCCCGAGCTCCTTGGACAGGTCGCGGGTGAAGACGTCGAGCGCGGCCTTGGACATGGTGTAGGCCATCAGTTCGGGCATCACCGCGTTGTGGGTCAGACCGGTGGAGACGTTGACGACGCGGCCGCCGTCGCGCAGCCGGGACAGCGCGCCGCGGGTGAGGAAGAAGGGCGCGCGGGTGTTGACCGCGAAGACCCGGTCGAACTCGGCCCGGTCGATGCGGGCGTAGGGGCTCGCCACGCCGATGCCGGCGTTGTTGACGAGGATGTCCAGCCCGTCCGCGGCCCGGTCGAAGGCTGCCCACAGCGCTTCCGGGGCGTCGGGGTCGGCCAGGTCCGCGCCGAGCGGGAAGGCGGTGCCGCCGGCCGCCTGGATCGCGGCGACCGTGGCGTCGGCGGCGGCCTTGTTCGTGCCGTAGTGCACGCCCACCCTGGCGCCGTCGCGGGCCAGCCGCAGGGCTATGCCCCGGCCGATGCCGCGGCTGCCGCCGGTGACCAGGGCGGTCCTGCCGGTGAGCGGTCCGGGGCCCGCCGCCGTGGCTGTGCCGGAGCGCACGGCCGTACCCGTGCCTGTACCCGTGCCTGCGCCCGTGACCGCCGCCGTACCCGTGTTCGTCATTGCCCGCACCCGATTTCTCTATCGATCGCTACAGAATGACCCGCGATGGGACCGTACCACATTGTCTAGCGGTCGCTATAGAATGTGGGGCATGGTTTCCACCCGGCCCCGCGGCCGCCCCCGCGCCTTCGACCGAGAGGCCGCCCTCGACCAGGCGGTGCGCGCCTTCTGGGAGCACGGCTACGAGGCCACGTCCGTCGCGGACCTGACCCGGGTGATGGGGATCGGCGCGCCCAGCCTCTACGCCGCGTTCGGCGACAAGCGGGCCCTCTTCGCGGAGGTCGTGGACGTCTACGCCGCCCGCTACGGAGCCTTCGGCGAACGCGCGCTCGCGGAGGAGCCGACCGCCGCTGCCGCCGTGGCCCGCCTGCTGAGGGAGGCGGCGGTCGAGTACGCGGACGAGGCCCATCCGCGCGGCTGCCTCATGATCAGCGCGGCCGCGAACTGCACGACCCCGGAGGTGCGCGACGCGCTCCGGGCCCGCCGCGAGGCCAACGTCGAGGCGATCCGGGTCCGGATCGCGGCCTCCGTCGACGCCGGCGAGCTTCCCCCGGACACCGACGCCAACGCCCTCGCACGCTACGTCGGCGCCGTCATCCAGGGCATGTCCCAGCAGTCCCGTGACGGCGCCACCCGTGAAGAGCTGTCCGCCATAGCCGAGTTGGCCCTGCGCGCCTGGCCGTGAGAACACTTCGGGCCGCGGTGCCGGGAGAGGACCCTCAACCTCTCCAGCACCGCAGCCCGGAGCTGCCGTCGGCACCGTGGTCGGACGGGTGTGCGGTGCCCTTCCGACCCGATAGGGCCGACCAGTGAGGCGTCAGGCGTAGTCAGGGCAGAGAACGCCGTGGCCTCGATCCGTCCTCCTGTGCGGGGAGGGCGGAGGTCTACTTATCGGTATTGTGGACTAGACCAGTCGGCCTTGTCCATGGGTGTGCCACCGATTCCGTCCGTGAATTCCCGGTCGGACGCGCCGTGAAACGCGCCGAACCTCACAGCTTTCGCAGGGAGGTACGCTCACAGGCGTGCCCTCCATGAACGACCTCGTCCGCGAGCACACCGGCCTCGACTCATCCGATCTCGAATGGCTGCATCTGCTCGTCTCGGAGTGGCAGTTGCTCTCCGACCTGTCCTTCGCCGACCTGGTGCTGTGGGTTCCCACCCGGGACGGCACCCGGTACGTCTCGGTCGCCCAGATGCGCCCCAACACCGGCCCCACCTCCTACCAGGACGACATGGTCGGCCACCTGGTGCCCCGCGGCCGGCGCCCGCTGCTGGACGCGGCGCTGGACGAGGGGCGGATCGTCCGCGAGGGCGACCCGGAGTGGCGGGAGGAGGTGCCGGTGCGGGTGGAGTCGATCCCGGTCCGGCGCGACGGCCGGGTGCTGGGGGTGATCGCCCGCAACACCAACCTGCTGACCGTGCGCACCCCGAGCCGGCTGGAGCTGACCTATCTGCAGAGCGCCTCCGACCTGGCGCAGATGATCGCCGCGGGGTCCTTCCCGTTCCCGGCCGAGCAGGTGGACATGGACGCCTCGCCGCGGGCCGGCGACGGGCTGATCCGGCTGGACGCCGACGGCCTCGTGCAGTACGCCAGCCCGAACGCGCTGTCCGCCTACCACCGGCTCGGCCTGGCCGCCGACCTGGTCGGCCACCACCTGGGCCGGGCCACCGCCGAACTCGCCCCGGACCGCGGCCCGGTGGAGGAGGCGCTGGTGAAGCTCGCCAGCGGCTGGGCGCCCCGGGAGTTCGAGGTCGAGGCGGGCGACGGGGTGATCCAGTTGCGCTCGATCCCGCTCAAACCCAAGGGCGTGCACACCGGTTCGCTGGTGCTGCTGCGCGACGTCACCGAACTGCGCCGCCGCGAGCGGGAGCTGATCACCAAGGACGCCACCATCCGGGAGATCCACCACCGGGTGAAGAACAACCTCCAGACGGTCGCCGCGCTCCTGCGGCTGCAGGCCCGCCGGATGGACTCCGAGCGGGCCCGTGAGGCGCTGGACGAGGCGGTGCGGCGGGTCGGGTCGATCGCGATCGTGCACGAGACGCTGTCGCAGAACCTGGACGAGAAGGTGGAGTTCGACGAGATCGCCGACCGGGTGCTGGCGATGGTGGCGGAGATCTCACCCGGACGGGTCACCACCCGGCGCGGCGGCAAGTTCGGCATCCTCACCGCGGAGACCGCCACCCCGCTGTCCATGGTGCTGACCGAACTCGTCCAGAACGCCCTCGAACACGGCTTCGGGCCGGGGGAGTCGGGCACCGTGGAGGTCACCGCGACCCGCGGCCGGGACCGCATCACCGTCACCGTCCAGGACGACGGGCGCGGCCTGCCCCCGGAGTTCGACGCCCAGCGGGCGGGCAACCTCGGCCTCCAGATCGTCCGCACCCTGGTGGTGGGCGAGTTGGGCGGCACCTTCGACATGCTCCCGGCCCCGGCCGGCCCCGGCACCCGAGTGACCCTCGAACTGCCGTTGGACGCCTGACGGTTGAGAGCGCCGCCGGCCCGCCGCACGGCCGGCAGGACAACACGCGGAAGCCCCGTACCCATCCGGTACGGGGCTTCTCGCGATACTGCGTGCTGCGCGTATTGGCAGGTGCTGCGCGCTGCGGCTCGGGGCTAAGGCTTCTGGGTCGTCCGGTCTCTCAGGCGCTGGCGTTACGGGCCCGGTTGCGGGCGGCGCGGCGCTTCATCGCACGACGCTCATCCTCGCTGAGGCCACCCCAGACACCGGCGTCCTGACCGCTCTCCAGCGCCCACTGAAGGCACTGGTCCATGACAGGGCAGCGGCGGCAGACGGCCTTGGCTTCCTCGATCTGCAGCAGCGCAGGACCGGTGTTGCCGATGGGGAAGAAGAGCTCGGGGTCTTCCTCGCGGCAAACGGCGCGGTGACGCCAGTCCATGGCTGCTCCAACTCCTTGTGTGACAAACAGGTTGCTTGTGAATGTGAACGCTTTCACGAATCCCCCCACAGGGAACGGGACGCCACCCAGCCTTCGCTGGCTGGTGCGGTCCCGCTTGGTGTGAGGTAGGAGATTCGGGCTCTCATGGGGGCCGTTTGTCGGCCGTCCCGATCGCCAGTAAGAGACTCGCAAACCTCGGCTGGAGATACAACCCCTTCAGGGAAGTTTTTTTGGATTCCTCGGTGTCGCCTCGGTCACAGCCGTACTTCCATGGGGTGCGGGGCAGCCTAAACGTTCGAGTAAAAGGACTTTAGGCTCTTCGACTTACACAATCACACGCAGTGCACGGCGTACGCCTGTGAAGGTTGCGTTCGTACGCAGTCCCAGGTGGTCACCGTCGACCTGGAAGGGCAGCGGCGCCTGCGAATGCAAGGTGAAGTCCGTCAGATCGTGCAGCGCCACCGCGTACTTGCCCCGGGGCCCGCGCTCCGGGGTGGAACGGAGCAATTGCGCCGCGTAACGGGCACCCGCGACCGTGGACATCTTGGTGACGCCCAGCAGGTCGAGCGCGGTGTCGAAGGACGCCCCGGGGGAGGCGTACACCGGTTTGTTGCCGAGGTACGTCCACGGGGCGGTGTTGCAGATTATGGCGGTGGACAGCTCGTCGATCGGCTCCTGGTCGGGCTGCTCCAGCGTGATCGTGCCGTGCCGGCGGTGCGGGTCGGCCATGAACTGGCGGGCCACCTGCCGCAGGTACAGCGCATGCGTGGAGCGTTTGCCCAACTCCCGCTGCTGCTCGACCCGTCCGACCACGCCCGCGTCGAAGCCCAGGCCCGCGCAGAAGGTGAACCAGCGCGGCGGTACGCCCTCGTCCTCGCTGCCCCGGGTGCCGCTCACCAGGCCCAGGCCCACGGTCCGGGAGGAGCCCGCGCGCAGCGCGTCCAGCAGGGCTCCGGTGGCCTCCACCGCGTCGTTGGGCAGGCCCAGGGCGCGGGCGAAGACGTTGGTCGAGCCGCCGGGGACCACCGCGAGCTGCGGCAGGGTCTCCGGGTCGGGGCCGTGGTGCAGCAGGCCGTTGACCACCTCGTTGACGGTGCCGTCGCCGCCGAGGGCCACCACGAGCTCGACCTCGCCCCCCTCCGCGGCTCTCCGGCCCAGGTCCCGCGCGTGCCCGCGGTACTCGGTGGTGGCCACCTCCAGCTTCAGATCGCTGGACAGCGCGGTACTGATCACGTCGCGGACCCGCGCGCTGGTGGTGGTGGCGGCGGGGTTGACCACGAGAAGAGCACGCATGCTCGACAGCGTACCTACGGATTTTCACGCCGGGCTACGCTGGCACGTGTGAGCCAGAAGACGACGAAGCGCAAGGAGTCCGGCGCGGGCGGGGCAGACGGCGTGGCTGCCGGCCCCACGGCACAGGTGCCGCCGGCCGGGCAGCCGACCGGGCCGCCGCCCCTGCGGCTGACCGCCGCGGCCGCGGTGGCGGGGCTGGAAGGGCTCTCCATCGCCGCGTGGGGCGTGACGATGTTCTTCGGCGGCAGCAGTGACGTGCTGCCCGGGTTTCTCGTGCTCGCCCTCGCCGCGCTTCCGCTCCTCGCGGCGTACGGGCTGCGCCGGGCCCGTCGGTGGAGCCGCGGGCCCGCGCTCATCGTGCAGCTCGTCGCGCTCCCGATCAGCTGGAACATGGTGCGCAGCGACGGCGCCGGGTTCGTCGCCTCCGGCGCGGTGCTCGGGGTGCTCGCGCTCGCGGGCCTCGTCCTCCTCGTCCACCCCGCCACCACCGACGCACTCGGAATCAACAGGACCGCCGCCTAGGGCCTTGCCGGCCCGGCCGAGCGGACCCTCCGGCGTGGTGGGTGCTGTCGGCCGAGGGACCACCTGCCGGCGACGGGCCTGTCGCGCGGTTCTCCCCCGGAGCTTCGCCTGGGTGGGGTGCCCCCCACGCGCCCCTGTGCATGCGCGGCTCCCAGCGTGCTTGCCCCGGAGGGACCCGGGCGTATCCAGGGGCGCGGGGCGGTTCTCCCCCGGAGCTTCGCCTGGGTGGGGGTGCCCCCCACGCGCCCCTGTGCATGCGCGGCTCCCAGCGTGCTTGCCCCGGAGGGACCCGGGCGTGTCCAGGGGCGCGGGGAACTCCCCCCAAAGGGGGCACCCCCAGCGCGCAGCCACCCGCCGGCAGGTGGTCCCTGGACCGACGGCACACACCACCCTGGGGGGGTCCGCTCGGCCCGCCCGGCAAGGGCTACTCGTCGATGAGGAGCTTGTCACGGAGCTGCGCGAGGGTGCGGGCGAGGAGCCGGCTGACGTGCATCTGGGAGATGCCGACCTCCTGCGCGATCTGCGACTGCGTCATGTTCCCGAAGAACCGCAGCAGCAGGATCGTCTTTTCACGCGGCGGGAGTTGCTCCAGGAGCGGCTTGAGGGACTCGCGGTACTCGACCCCCTCCAGGGCCTCGTCCTCGGAGCCGAGCGTGTCGGCGACGGCCGGCGACTCGTCGTCGGTGTCGGGCACGTCGAGCGAGAGCGTGCTGTACGCGTTCGCGGACTCCAGCCCCTCCAGGACCTCCTCCTCGGAGATCTTGAGGTGCTCGGCGAGTTCGTGCACGGTGGGCGCGCGCCCATGCCGCTGGGACAGCTCCCCGGTGGCGCTGGTGAGCGCCAGCCGCAGCTCCTGGAGCCGGCGCGGGACGCGGACCGCCCAGCCCTTGTCCCGGAAGTGCCGCTTGATCTCGCCGACGACCGTGGGCGTGGCGTACGTGGAGAACTCCACCCCGCGGTCGACGTCGAACCGGTCGACGGACTTGATCAACCCGATCGTGGCGACCTGGGTGAGGTCGTCCAGCGGCTCGCCGCGGTTCCGGAAGCGACGGGCGAGGTGCTCGACCAGCGGGAGGTGCATCCGCACCAGCTGGTTGCGCAACTCGGCCCGCTCCGGCGAGCCCTCGGGCAGCTTGCCCAGCTCGACGAAGAGCGCGCGGGCCCCCGAGCGGTCGTGCGGGTCGTGCTGCTCGGCGGACTCGCCCGCGGCGGGCTCCTGTTCGGGCCGCTCGGACTGCTCCGGCCGCTCCGGCTGGTCCGCTTGCTCCGCCTGCTCGGGCTGTCCCGGCTGGTCCGGTCGTCCCGGTTGCTCGGGCCGGGCCGGCTGGTCGGGCTGCTCCGCCGATGCCGCGTGCTCGTGCTGATCCATCCGGTCCGCCTGCTCCGCCTGCTCCGACGCGTCCATCACTTCCCTACGGTCCGTCCGGCCCCGGGCCAGGCCGGGGTCGGGGTCCGCCGCCCCGGGATCGGGGTGCGGTCTTGCCGACGGCCGCGGCGGCCCACCCGGCCCGGCGCCCACGGGGTCCGGCTGCTGGGGCGGCACGGAGGCATGCCCGCGCGCCGCGGGCACGTCGTGCTCCGCAGGTGGGCCGGGGGTGTCTGCTGGGCTCACGACGGCCGCCTCACATGCCTCACGACAGCCCGGGTACGGCGCCGCGCTTCTTGTGCAGACTGATGCTGACCGTCCGGTCCTCCGCGACGGTGGAGTCCACCTCGCCGGCCAGCGCGGAGAGCACCGTCCAGGCGAAGGTGTCGCGTTCCGGTGCGCGGCCGTCGGTGGTCGGCGCCGACACGGTGACCCACAACGAGTCCCCGACCAGCCGGAACACGCAGCTCAGCACCGAACCGGGGACGGCCTGTTGCAAGAGGATCGCGCACGCCTCGTCGACGGCGATCCGCAGATCCTCGATCTCGTCGAGGGTGAAGTCCAGCCGGGCCGCGAGTCCGGCCGTGGCCGTCCGCAGTACCGACAGATACGCTCCCGCCGCGGGCAGCCGGACCTCGACGAAGTCCTTCGACCCGGGCTCGCCTGCGATCTGGGACACCCACACCTCCAAGGTGGCACACAGTGATTGCTCTGGTTCGCAGCGACGCTACCGCGATCCGTACCCGGCTGTCGCCCGGACGGCGCACGGCCCCTTCCCATTCTGTCACCGATCGTAAGCGTACGGGTACGGAACGTGGAGTGCGCGCTGCCGACTCAACGCGCATGAGTCGGCGTCTGATTGGACGATGGGATGGTCGCACCGGTTGCAGTGATCGCTGATCCGGTGATCTCCGCTTCGGCGCGCGTGCCGGCCCGGGCCGCCAGCGCGTGCAGGGCGGGTCCTGACAGGCGCTGGACCGTCCACTCGTCCTGCGGCAGCGCGCCGATCGACCGGTAGACCCCGAGCGCCTGCTCGTTCCAGTCGAGCACCGTCCACTCGAAGCGCTCGTAGTCGCGCTCGACGCAGATCGCCGCCAGCGCGGCCAGCAGCGCCTTTCCGTGGCCGCCGCCGCGCATCTCCGGGCGGACGTACAGGTCCTCCAGGTACATACCCGGCTTCCCGGTCCAGGTGGAGAAGTTCCGGAACCACAGCGCGAACCCGGCCGGTCCGCCGCCGTCGCCCTCGCCGTCGGGCTCCGCCATGAGCGCGGAGGCCACCGCGTCGGGGCCGAACAGGGCGTCCCGCAGTTGCGCCACGGTCGCCCGCGCCTCCTGCGGTGCCCGCTCGTACGCGGCCAGTTCGCGGATCATCGCCTGGATGGCGGGGACGTCTTCGGGGGTCGCGGCGCGGATCATGCCACCAGATTACGACCGTACGGTGTGAGCGGTGCAGGAGCGTCCGGTTCGCTCATCCGGTGATCACGGCGGCGACCCGGGTGCCGGGCGGGAAAGCGCCCTCCTCGGCGAGGTGGAAGACGGCGTACAGCGTCTTGGCGACGTAGACGCGTTCCAGGTCCCTGCCGTCCAGGGCGTCGCGGTGCCGGGCCGCGAAGCCGGCGGCGAAGGCGTCCAGCGCCGGGTTGGTACGGGCGAAGCCGCCGCAGTGGAAGCGGTCCGCCACGCTCCAGTCGCCGCGCCGCCCGCCGAACGCCTCCTGCTGGAGCCGCAGCACCTCCTCGGTGAGGAAGCCGCCACGCAGCACCGCGACGCCGACCGCGCGGGCCGGCGCCGGCAGTCCGGCGGCCAGTCCGGCCAGGGTGCCGCCGGTGCCGCAGGCGACCGCCACCACGTCGGCGGCCGCGCCGATCTCCCGGCCGAGCTCCGTACAGCCCCGCACCGCAGGGGAGTTGGAGCCGCCCTCGGGGAGCACATGGGCGGGGCCGTACCGCTCCAGCAGCGGGGCCAGGACGTCCGGCTCGGTCTTGCGGCGGTAGGCGGCGCGGTCGAGGAAGTGCAGCCGCATGCCGTCGGCGGCGGCGCCGGCGAGCGAGTCGTTGAGCGGGCGGCCGGCCAGTTCGTCGCCGCGCACCACGCCGACGGTGCGCAGGCCCAGCAGTCTGCCTGCGGCGGCGGTGGCGCGCAGGTGGTTGGAGTAGGCGCCGCCGAAGGTCAGCAGGGTGTCGTGGCCGGCCTCGACGGCGGCGGCCAGATTCGGGGCGAGCTTGCGGAACTTGTTGCCCGGGAGCAGGGGGTGGGCCAGGTCGTCCCGCTTGAGCAGCAGGTGCACTCCGTGCCGGGCCAGCCGCTCGTCGGCGACCTCCACCAACGGAGTCGGCAGCCGCCCTCCAGGGTGCCCCGGGGGCAGCGGTACGGATACGTTCACCCACCCATTCTCCCGGGCGCCCCTCCGAGCAGGTGCGGCTCCCACCGTGCTCGCCCCGGAGTGTCAGGTGGAAGTGTCACCCGCATGGGTGACACCTGACGGCGCGCGGCAGCCGTCGCAAGAACCGGAGTTTTCTTGGCGCACCTGCTCCCACAAGCGGGATTCACGGTGCATCCTTACTCCCGTGCCGGAAAAGGACCCGAGACCCGTGAGGTCCGCAGCGGAGGGAGCCACTGCGGCCAGTGACGCGGGAGACGCGCTCACCGCGACCGTGCGCGGGCTGCTGCCCTCGCTCACCCCGGCCGCCGCGCGGATCGCGGCGCTCATCGTGCGCGACCCCGCCCAGGTGGCCCGCAGCACCATCTCGGAGTTGAGCGCGCTGGCGGGCACCAGCGAGTCCTCGATCGTGCGTACCGCCCGCGCGCTCGGTTTCGCCGGCTACCCCGAACTGCGGCTCGCGCTCGCCGCGTCGGCGGCCCGGCAGAGCCCGCGCTCGACGCTCTCGGCGGGCATCACCCCGGACGACTCGGCCGGCGAGGTGATCGCCAAGCTGGTGCACACCGAGTCCCAGGCGGTGCTGGAGACCGCCACCCAGCTCGACCCCGAGCAGCTCACCGGCGCGGTCAAGGCGGTATGCGGGGGAGGGCAGTTGCACATCGCCGGGGTCGGCGCCTCCGGGCTCGTCGCCCAGGACCTCCAGCAGAAGCTGGCCCGGGTCGGCCGGCCCTGCCACGCGCACGGCGACTCGCAGTCCGCGCTCACCAGCGCGGTGCTGCTCGGCGAGGGCGACGTGTTCCTGGCCGTCTCGCACTCCGGCGAGAGCCGCGACGTGCTCGAACCGCTGCGCCGCGCCTCCGCGTTGGGCGCCACCACCGTGGTGATCACCAACCACCCGATGTCCTCGGCCGCCCGGCTCGCCGACTTCGTCCTGGTGTCGGCGGGCCGGGAGACCACCTTCCGGCCGGGCGCGATGGCCAGCCGGATCAGCCAACTCGTGGTGGTGGACTGCCTGTTCGTCTGCGTGGCACAGCGCACCTTCGACCTGTCCAGCCGTGCGCTGCGGATCACCCACCAGGCGCTGGAGAGCGACCGGGCGCGCTGACCTCCCGCGCACCCGGCCGCTCCCGTCGTTCCGGTCCTTCGACGTCGTGACGTCACGGTGAACCGACGTCCGGCCGTCGGCCTCGCCGCCGCTCGGCCGCCGCCGGCCGCCGGTTCACCGCGGTCCTGACGTCACTTCGCCGGCACCACGTCCACGTCGTCCGCGCTCACGAACGCCATCCGGTGGTTGTAGACGATCTCGTACACCTTGGTCTTGCCGATGAAGTCGGTGCGGTCGTGCGGCGCGGACCCGTCGTAGTAGATCGCGAAGTACGAGTCGGTGTTCACCGCCGGGCCCGACGCGACGTACGACTGGCCGGCCGCGATCGAGTACTTCTTCGCGGGGGTCTGCGGGCGCGGCGCGGTGCCGCCCTCGAAGGCCACGAAGTCCGCCGGGTAGACCGACGCCTCCGGGTACGCCGTGGTGTAGACGGGGATCGTGGTGCGCCCGGCCTTGGGCACGATCCGCTCGGCCTTCACCGGCACGGTGGTCGGGTGCTGGGCGGTGTCCTGGAGCCACGCCTCCTGCCCGCCGTACCAGATGGCGGTCCAGCCGGGCCGGCGCTCGGCGACCACGTACTGCTCACCGGCGGGCGCCTTGTCGCCCCAGTCGTTCATCGCGTTGGTGCCCGCGCCGGTCGGATGCAGGTAGGGGTCGGCGAGCAGCGGCGCGCTCGTGCTCGGCGCGGTGTACAGCGGCACGAAGCTGGACGGCGTGTCGCTGGAGGTCACCGGGCAGTCGAAGCTGCGGTACGGGCCGGGGAACTGCTTGTAGCCCTGCACGTCGTCGCAGTACGTGGTGGTCTGCTTGTTGTTCTGGTAGCCGGGCTTGATCGCGACGATGTCGCTGCCCTTCTTCGCGGTGGCGTGGATCGGCGCGCCGAGCAGGTCGAAGAAGTGCTCCCAGTCCCAGCCCGGTCCCGGGTCCCAGTGCTGGGTGGCGATGCCGGTCTCGGTGCCGCCGGGGATGTTGTCGTGGCCGAGGATGTGCGCGCGGTCCAGCGGGATGTCGTACTTCGCCGCGAGGTACTTCACCAGGTTGGCCGTCGACCGGTAGAGGTCCTCGCTGAACCAGGCGGCGCCGTGGGTGGCCCACGCCTCCTGCTCGATGCCGATCGAGTGCTGGTAGAAGGAGCGGTTGGCGCTGTCCCAGGCGATGTCCTTGTCCGGCGTCATCTGGGTGACCAGGCCGTCGGAGGAGCGCACCACGTAGTTCGCGCCGGCCGCGTAGGTCGGGTCGCGGAACAGGTCGAGGGTGCCGTCGTAGGTCTCGTCGGTGGTGTGCAGCGTGATGTAGCGGATGTCCAGGCCGCCGTTGGGGCGGTCGGCGATGTCGTGGCTGCCGTAGTCCCCGAGGTCGCTGGGGTCCAGCAGGGTGTAGGCGCCCGGGATGGAGTTGCACGTCACGGACTTGGGGCATTCGGGCTTCTGGTCGCTCACCGGCGGGGTGACGTCCTTCAGGCCCAGCTTGCGCACGTCGTTCCGGTTCGGGTGCAGCCCGCGCACCGGGGCCAGCGTGATCTGCTGGCCGTCCTCGGTGGTCCGGGTCTCGCCGGTGCGCATGGCGCTCCAGGCGCCGTCGGCGAACGCCTGCGCGACCTTGTCCTCGGTGGACTGGCCGTAGCGCGCCGCGGCGGCGTACCAGCCGTCGACGGTCCGCGGCAGCTTGCCGTGGCCGTAGCTCCTGGCGTACGAGGCGAGCAGCGCGGCGCCGCCGCGGATGTTCTGCGTCTCGTCGCTCTGCACGGTCGCGGTGTCGGTGCCCAGCAGGGCGGCCGCGGCGGCCGCGGTGTGCTCGGCGGGCGCCTTGAGCAGGTCGGCGTAGCGCGGGGACTGGGTGGTCAGGCCGTCGGCGTCGAGTTCCTTGGCGGTGAGGTCGGTGAGGTTCATCGGGCCGTAGCCCGCCTCGGCGTTCTCCTGCCCGGCGTGGTCCTCCCACCGGGTCTCGTAGAACGACACCGCTTCGAGCACCGGCGCCGGGACGCCGAACTCGGCGGCGGCCGCGGTGAATTCGGCCTGCCGCGTGGACTGCGGGTCGGCGGCGCGCGCGGTGGTCGTGGTGACCGCGGTCACCGACAGGCCGGCCAGCAGCGACATCGCCGCGACCAGCGTGGCCGCTCTGCGCCTGCGGGGGAGGTTGAGGGGGTGGTGCATCCAGGCTCCTCGCGTTCCGGATGGGCGTGCATGGAGAGAAGTGCTGGGCCGCAGCCTGGCGAGGTCGGCTGGCAGTAAGCAACCTCCTCGACGTAAATCCTGAAAGTTTTCTTCAGAGCCGGGGGTGCGGGTCGGTGCGAGTCGGGTGATTCCGGGCCGCGCGCCGCCGCCCGCCGGGGCTGGCCTTGACGCATACGTCAAGGTCTACGGTCGTTCGCATGCGCATCGGTGAACTCGCGGACCGGGCGGGCACCACGACCCGTACCCTCCGCTACTACGAATCCCTCGGGCTGCTGCCGCCCGCCGGGCGGGCCGCCAACGGCTACCGCTCCTACGGCGACGAGCACGTGCGGCTGCTGGCGCAGATCCGCACCCTCCAGGACTTCGGCTTCGGCCTGGAGGAGACCCGCCCCTTCGTCGAGTGCCTGCGGGCCGGCCACGAGTCCGGCGACACCTGTGCGGACTCGCTGGCGGTCTACCGGCGCAAGCTCGCCGAACTGGACGCGTGCGTCGAGCGGTTGCGGTCCGTACGCGACCAGGTCGCCGCGCAGCTCGCCCGGGCGGAACTGGCCGCGGGGGCCGGCGAGGAACCGATGTGCGAGCTGGGCCCACCGACCGAGAGGACCACGTCGCCATGACCATCGCCACCGGCAGCACGCACGCCACCGGCAGTACGCACGGCACCGGCAGCACGCACGCCGGCACGCACGCCACCGGGAGTGCCGGCACGACCGCCGGTCATCCGCACCCGGGCGTGCCCGTCACCACCGACGCGACCTTCGCCGCCGACGTGCTCGCCGCCGACCTGCCCGTGCTGGTCGACTTCACCGCGTCCTGGTGCCCGCCGTGCCGCATGATCGCCCCGGTGCTCGCGGAGATCGCCGTCGAGGAGGCCGAGCGGCTGCGGATCGTCCAGCTCGACGTGGACGCCAATCCGGCCACCCAGGCCGCGTACGGCGTGCTGTCCATGCCGACGCTGATGCTCTTCCGGGCCGGCGAGCCGGTCAAGGTCCTGGTGGGCGCGCGGCCGAAGCGGCGGCTGCTCCAGGAGCTGGCCGACGAGATCTGAGCGCCGCCACAGACGACGACGGCCCCGATCGTGTGACACCCACGTAAACGTGAGGAACGTCACACAGACGGGACCGTCGGTCGTCTGCGTGTGGCGCGGCGGGCGGTCAGGCCTGCTTGGTCTCCCAGAAGATCTTGTCGATCTGGGCGATCAGGTCGAGGGCCTTCTGGCCGGTCGCCGGGTCGTTCGACGCCTTGGCGGCGCTGAGCGCCTTCAGGGTGTCATTGACGAGCTGGTGAAGCTGCGGGTACTTCTCGAAGTGCGGGGCCTTGAAGTAGTCGCTCCACAGCACCGAGACGTGGTGCTTGGCGAGTTCCGCACGCTGCTCCTTGATCAGGACAGCGCGGGTGCGGAAGTCAGCGTCCTCGTTGGCCTGGTACTTCTCCTGCACCGCCTTCACGGACTCGGCCTCGATGCGGGCCTGAGCCGGGTCGTACACGCCGCACGGCAGGTCGCAGTGTGCGCTTACCTTCACCTTGGGCGCGAACAGGCGAGTGAACATGGCCGTCCTTCCTCGTGATCGTCTTTCAGGTGCGACATTACTCCCTGGGGTAGTCGTTTTCCCGGCTGCCCCAGGTGGCTTAGGACAAAAGTCTGGTGTCACCCTGGGGGAAGAAACGAACCTGGAGGCGGAGGATGCGGGAGCAGGGGGCGAGGCTGTCATGGCAGCTCGTCGAGGTCACCGGTCCGTCGATGGCACCGACACTGCTGCACGGCGACTGGCTGCTGATCCAGAAGGTGAGCAGCGGAGCCGAGCAGGTACGCGAGGGGGACGTCGTGGTGATGCGGCATCCCCTCCAGCAGGACCTGCTCATCGTCAAGCGAGCGGTCGAGCGCCGCGAGAGCGGCTGGTGGGTGATGGGGGACAACGCCTTCGTCGCCAACGACAGCCGGGAGTTCGGCACCGTGCCGGACGAGCTGGTGCTGGCCCGGGCCAGAGGCCGGTTCCGGCCGCCGGGTGAGCTTCAGCGCTCGGTGGCGGGGGTCGCGTCCTGGGCGGCGTCGTGCGTGCGCCCGCTGCGCGCCGACCGGTCGTTCTCCAGGCGCTTGCGGGCCCGGTAAGCCGCCACGTTCGCGCGGGTGGCACAGCGGTCGGAGCAGTACCGGCGCGAACGGTTTGTCGATGTGTCGACGTATGCGTTGCGGCAGGGGGCTGCTTCGCAGATTCCCAGCCGGTCCACGCCCAACGAGGTGACCTGGACCGCCAACCCCATGCAGGCGCTTGCCGAGTAGGCGGCCGCGGTGTTCACCGCGTGATCTGCCAGGTGCATATGCCAGTCGGGCCGGCCGGTCTCCTCGTTGACGGTTGTGTGCCCGGAGATCTGCGGGCTGACCGGGAACTCCAGCATCAGCGCGTTGAGCAGGTCCACCGCACGGACCTCGTCCTGCTCGTCGGCCGCCTCGAAGATCCCGCGCAGCCGGGTCCGCACCGCGCGCAGCCGTGCGACGTCGCTCTCCACCACCCGCGCGGCGAGCTGGGTGCTGTTCCCGCACAGTTCCCGGACGGTGTCCGTCGAGGTCAGGGTGTCGGTGCCGCGCCGCGGCTCCTCGGTGTTCACCAGGCGCACGGCGTAGTCCGAGTAATAAGCCAGTTCCACTTGTGGTCCTTACTGGTCACGGTCTAGGCTCTGTAATAGCCGCTTGGGCTACCAGGGTATTACATGCAAGGAGGGGTTCGGAGTGTCCATCACATCCGAGAGCGCCAGGAGCGATCGGCACGGCACGGACTGGGCCGCCTGGCAGCGGAGCTGGGATCGCCAGCAGGAGTGGTATCTGCCCGACCGGGAGGAACGCTTTCGGGTGATGCTCGACATGGTCGAGGCGACGGTCGGCGACGCGCCCAGGGTGCTGGATCTCGCCTGCGGTACCGGAAGTATCACGGACCGGCTGCTGCGGAGGTTCCCGCAGGCGCGCAGCACCGGGGTCGACCTCGACCCGGCGCTGCTCATCATCGCCCGCGGGTCCTTCGCGCAGGACGACCGGACCTCCTTCGTCACCGCCGACCTCAAGGACCCGCACTGGCCGGACGCCCTCCCGTACGACTCCTACGACGCGGTGCTCACCGCGACCGCGCTGCACTGGCTGCACTCCGACGAGCTGAGCGTGCTCTACGGGCAGTTGGCGGGGCTGGTCCGGGCCGGTGGGGTGTTCCTCAACGCCGATCACATGCCCGACCCCGGCACGCCCCTGATCAACGCGGCGGAGTCCGCGCTGCGGCACGCCCGCATGGAGCGGGCGCGCGCGGAGGGTGTGCTCGGCTGGGCCGAGTGGTGGGAGCTCGCCGCGGCCGAGCCGGCGCTCGCCGAGGCCACGGCGGAGCGGTTCCGCATCTACGGGGAGCACGCCGACGGCGATACGCCGTCCGCGGGTTGGCACGCGGAGGCGTTGCGCTCCGCCGGGTTCCGGGAGGCGCGTGCGGTGTGGGCTTCGCCCTCCGACGCGATGACGCTGGCGCTGCGGTAGGGCGGTCCCCCCGGGGCGGCGCGTGCCCCCGGCGGCGCCAGGGGGAGTGCCCCCAGCGGCCCTTCGGGGCGCACCCTCCTTCCGCGGAAGGAGGGCGACCCCCAAGGGGCGCGCGGGGGCACCGCAGGGGTGCGTCACAGCACCTTGGAGAGGAAGGCCTTCGTGCGTTCGTGCTGGGGGTTGCCCAGCACGTCACGGGGGTGGCCGGACTCCACGACCTGGCCGTCGTCCATGAAGACCAGCGCGTCGCCGACCTCACGGGCGAAGCCCATCTCGTGGGTGACGACGATCATCGTCATGCCGTCCTCCGCGAGTCCGCGCATCACGTCGAGCACGTCGCCGACGAGTTCGGGGTCGAGCGCGGAGGTCGGCTCGTCGAAGAGCATCAACTTGGGCTCCATGGCGAGCGCCCGGGCGATCGCCACCCGCTGCTGCTGCCCGCCGGACAGCTGGGACGGGTAGCTGGCCGCCTTGTCCGCCAACCCCACCCGGTCCAGCAGGCGCTGGGCCCGCTCCCGGGCCACCGCCCTGGTCTCCCGGCGGACCTGCACCGGGCCCTCCATGACGTTCTCGATCGCCGTGAGGTGCGGGAAGAGGTTGAAACGCTGGAAGACCATCCCGATGTCGCGCCGCTTGGCGGCCACCTCGCGGTCCCGCAACTCGTAGAGCTTGCCGCCGTGTTCGCGGTAGCCCATCAGCTCGCCGTCGACCCACAGCCGGCCGGCGCTGATCTGCTCCAGGTGGTTGACGCACCGCAGGAACGTGGACTTGCCCGAGCCGGACGGCCCGATCAGGCAGAACACCTCGCGCGGCGCCACCTCCAGGTCGATGCCCTTGAGGATGTGCGCGGCCCCGAAGGACTTGTGCACCGCCTCGGCCCGCACCATCGGTTCGACGCCGGACTTCACCAGGCCGGCGCCCTTGCTGGGGGTGCTCATCTCAGGCCACCTTCGGTCGGCGCACGGTGGTCAGGTTGCTCATGACCTTCTGCCACGGGGTCGGCGGCAGCGAGCGCTGCGAACCGCGCGCGTACCGCCGCTCCATGTAGTACTGGCCGACGCTGAAGACGCTGGTCAGCACCAGGTACCAGATCGAGGCGACGAAGTACATCTCCATGATCGCGGTGGTGTCGCTGCCGATGTTGGTGGCGGCGCGCAGCAGTTCGGTGTACTGCACCACCGACACCAGCGACGAGGTCTTCAGCATGTTGATGAACTCGTTGCCGGACGGCGGGATGATCACCCGCATCGCCTGCGGCAGGATGATCCGGCGCATCGTCTTCGCGCCGGTCATGCCGAGCGCCTGCGACGCCTCCGACTGCCCCACGTCCACCGACTGGATGCCGGCCCGGACGATCTCGGCCATGTACGCGCCCTCGTTGAGGCCCAGGCCCAGCAGGGCGGCCACGAACGGGGTCATCACGGCGGTGGTGTCGTTCTTGTACACCGGCATCAGGTTGATGGTGTGGAAGATCAACGCGAGGTTGAACCACATCAGCAGCTGCACGTACACCGGAGTGCCGCGGAAGAACCAGATGTACAGCCACGCGACGGCGCCGGTCACCGGGTTCTTCGACAGCCGCATCACCGCGAAGAGCACGCCGAGCACCAGGCCCATGGCCATGGAGCACACCGAGATGAGGATGGTGTGCCACACGCCCTGGAGGATGGTGTGGTCGAAGAGCCGGCCGCGGACGGTGCCCCACAGGATGTCGCCCTGGGAGAAGGCGTAGGCGAGCCAGCCCAGCAGGGCGAGCACGACCAGCCCGGCCACCCAGCGCCCGTAGTGGCGCACCGGGATGGCGCGGATCGGCTCGTACGGCACTCCGGCCGGCGGCGCGCCGGCCGGTTCGCCGGGCGGGGTCTGCGGCGGGGACTTCTGCGGCGGGGTCTTCTGCGACGTGTCGGACGGGGGGTTCGCCGGGGTGTCGGCCGGTTCGGGGCCGGCCACTGCACCGGTCATGTCAGGAGCCGCCGTTGATCGCGGCGGTCTTGATCGCGCCGCTGTCGGCGTTCCACTTGTGCAGCACCTGGGCGTAACTGCCGTCCTGGATGATCGCGTTCATCGCCTGCTGGAGGACGTCCCGCAGCTGGCTGTTGCTCTTGTCGAGCGCGATGCCGAACGGGCCGGCGTCGGCCGGCGAGCCGGCGATCTGGAAGTCCTTGCCGTTGCCGGACTTCTGCGCGATGTACGCGGCCACCGGGGTGTCGTTGAGGTCGGCGACCGCGCCGCCGGCCTTGACCCGGGTCTGCGCCTCGGCGTCGGTGTCGAACGCCTGGATGTTCAGGCCCTTCGAACCGCAGGCCGTCTTCTGCTTCTTGAACGCGTCCTCGTAGATCGTGCCGCGCTGGACGGCGACGGTCTTGCCGCACACGTCGGCGAGCGAGCTGATGTTCTTCGGGTTGCCCTTCTGCACGAGCAGCGAGGAGCCGGACATGTAGTAGTCGACGAAGTCGACGCCCTTGCCGGTCTTCTTGCCCTTGTCGTCCAGTCCCTGCTGGCGGTCCTTGGTGTCGCTCATAGCGGACATCACGATGTCCTCGCGGCCGGTGTAGAGCGAGGTGATCAGACCGTCGAACTGGCCGTTGGTGAACTCGAGCTTCACGCCCAGCTGCTTGGCCAGCGCGGCGCCGATGTCGGGGTCTATCCCGATGATCTTGCCGTTGGAGGTCTGCTCCATCGGCGCGTACGAGGCGTCGGTGCCGACCTTGATCACGCCGGCGTCCTGGAACTTCTTCGGCAGCTTCGCGAAGAACGGCGCCGCAGACGTGCTGGTCGAGGACGCACCACCGGACGAACCTCCCGACGAGCTACCGGAGTCGTCCTTCTTGGTCTGGTCGCCGCACCCGGTGAGCACCAGGGCGCCGGCGACCGCGAGGGCGGCGACCGCGGTGAGGCGAGTGAGGGGGGTCGAACACCGAGGGGAGCCTGCGGTCATCGCTGTGTCCTCCAACGAAACGAGCGTGTTACCTGCGGTCGGTCCTTGGGCGCCAGGGGCACGCATCTTCGAGTGCCGCCACCCAGTGTGATCTGTGCATCTTGCCATCCGGACAGCGCCAGGCAGGGTTCTCGTTGTGTCAAAATCGGATAACGGGCCATCCCCGGGCTGCCATCGGGCCGGCACACCAAGGCCGGACCGCGATGGGGGCCGTGTCGATCGTTTTGCACTCGTCATCGGAAACCTGCTTCCGGTAGAACGGGTCCTTCACCCCTCATCCGGGGCCTATGGCGTGCGTGCGGCGCGCCTGGTGCTGCCCTGTCACCCCGGCTACTCGTACCCGGTGGCAGCGGCGCCGAGCCCACCTCTCCCCACACCGGGGCGAGCACTCACCCTCACCTTCTCGACCAAGGGGTCACACAGTGGCAGCGGAGATCGTCAATCCCCGAAACGGTACGGACACCGCCGAAGCGGACGAAGACTTCCCGATCGACCCGGTGTTCGCGCTGCACCGCGGCGGCAAGATGGAGGTGGTCGCCACCGTCCCGGTCCGCGACGCCGACGACCTGTCGCTCGCCTACACGCCCGGCGTCGCCGAGGTCTGCACGGCGATCGCCGAACGGCCGGAACTCGTGCACGACTACACCTGGAAGTCGCAGGTCGTCGCGGTGGTCACGGACGGCACCGCGGTGCTCGGGCTGGGCGACATCGGGCCTGAGGCGTCGCTGCCGGTGATGGAGGGCAAGGCGATCCTCTTCAAGCAGTTCGGCGGCGTGGACGCGGTGCCGATCGCGCTGGCCTGCACCGACGTCGACGAGATCGTGGAGACCGTGGTGCGGCTCGCGCCGTCCTTCGGCGGGATCAACCTGGAGGACATCTCCGCGCCGCGCTGCTTCGAGATCGAGCGGCGGCTGAAGGACGCGCTGGACATCCCCGTCTTCCACGACGACCAGCACGGCACCGCGGTGGTCACCCTCGCGGCGCTGCGCAACGCGGCCACGCTCACCGGCCGTTCGCTCGGCGACCTGCGGGCGGTGATCTCCGGCGCGGGGGCGGCCGGCGTCGCGATCGCGAAGATCCTGCTGGAGGCCGGGGTCGGCGATGTCGCGGTCACCGACCGCAAGGGCGTGGTGCACGCCGGCCGGGACGACCTCAACGCGGTGAAGCGCGAGGTGGCTTCGTATACGAACAAGGCGGGGCTGACCGGTTCGCTCCAGGACGCGCTGGTCGGTGCGGACGTCTTCATCGGCGTCTCGGGGGGCACCGTGCCGGAGGAGGCGGTGGCGCGGATGGCGGAGGGCTGCTTCGTCTTCGCGATGGCCAACCCCACGCCCGAGGTTCACCCGGACGTGGCGCACAAGTACGCGGCGGTGGTGGCCACCGGGCGCAGCGACTTCCCCAACCAGATCAACAACGTGCTCGCCTTCCCCGGCATCTTCGCGGGTGCCCTCCAGGTGCGGGCGTCGGCCATCACCGAGACGATGAAGCTCGCGGCCGCGGAGGCGCTGGCCGCGGTGGTCGCCGGCGAACTGTCCGCGGACCGGGTCATCCCCTCCCCGTTCGACCCGCGGGTGACCCCGGCGGTCACCGCGGCGGTCGCGGCGGCGGCCCGGGCGGAGGGCGTGGCCAGGCGCTGAGCCCTCCGGGCCGGGTGGCCGCGCGGTCGGTTCGACGGGGGAGGAGCGCCTGCGGCACGCCTCCCCCTACCGCCCACTCGAACGGGTGATTCAGTTCGCGGGCACGGGCGTTCGGGGATGCGGGGTGCGGTAGACCGGGTGGGAAAGTCTCGTCGTACGTCGGGGGTGTGAGGAGGACCGTTGACCGCAGAGCCGGAGCCGTATGCCGTCGGTGATCCTGAGACCGCGTTGAAGTACGCGATCCAGCACATCCGGGGGGACCGGGTGCAGATCGTCGACGGCGTGATCGATCCGGTGGCGCCGAGCTGGGACCACGAGTTCGTGGCCTCGTCCATCAGGGAGCAGATCGCCGGCGCGTTGCGTGAGTTGGGCTGTGTGGCGGGGTCGGGGAATCTGGACCTGCCGGGGAGCAGCAACTGGTATGTCCCGGATCTCGCCGTGGTGCCGCACGCGTTGGCCAAGGGGGCCGGTGCGCTGCTGCCGGAGCAGACGCTCCTCGTGGTCGAGGTCACCTCGGAGTCGAACGGCGAGACCGACCGGATCGCCAAGCGCCGAAGGTACGCCGAGTACCGCGCGCCGCTGTACCTGCTCGTGGATCGGCAGGAGCGTACCTGCACCTTGTTCGCCGAGCCGGGTCCGCTCGGGTACACCGAGGTGCGCGGACCCCACCCGTTCGGGTCGCCGGTGCGGTTGCCGGGGCCCTTTGACGTGGAGCTGGACACCGGGGGTTTTTGAGGCGGGCGGGCGGGGGAAGGGGCTCGGGTCACATCGGGGGGTGGTTCCGTACTGGTGGGTAGGGGGCCTAGGGTCGGGGGATGTTTGCCGTGTATGCCGGGCGTATCGATGCGGAGCAGCCGCTGCGGGGGCTGGAGTCGGGGGAGCGGCCGGAGCCGCCGGAGCGGCCCGGGTGGACGAGGGTGAAGGTGCGGGCCGCCTCGCTCAACCACCATGACCTGTGGTCGCTGCGCGGGGTCGGGCTGAGCGAGGAGAGCCTGCCGATGATCCTCGGTTGCGACGCGGCCGGGGTGGACGAGGACGGCAACGAGGTGGTGCTGCACTCGGTGATCGGCCAGACCGGCCACGGCGTCGGCCCGCGCGAGCGACGCTCGATCCTCACCGAGAAGTACCAGGGCACCTTCGCCGAGCAGGTCTCCGTCCCGACCTGGAACGTGCTGCCCAAGCCGCCGGAGCTCTCCTTCGAGGAGGCGGCGTGCCTGCCCACCGCGTGGCTGACCGCCTACCGGATGCTGTTCACCAACGCCGGGGTCCGGCCGGGCGACGCGGTGCTCGTGCAGGGCGCGGGCGGTGGCGTCGCCACCGCCGCGATCGTGCTGGCGAAGGCGGCCGGCCTGCGTGTCTACACCACCAGCCGCAGCCCCGCCAAGCGCGCCAGGGCCCAGGGGTTGGGCGCCCACGGCGCGTACGAACCGGGCGCCCGGCTGCCGGAGCGGGTGGACGCGGTGATCGAGACGGTCGGCGCGGCCACCTGGTCGCACTCGGTGAAGTCACTGCGCCCCGGCGGCACCCTGGTGATCTCCGGGGCCACCAGCGGTGCCAACCCGCCGGCGACCGAACTCAACCGGATCTTCTTCCTGGAGTTGAAGGTCGTCGGGTCGACCATGGGCACCAAGGAGGAGCTGGAGGACCTGCTCGGCTTCTGTGCCACGACCGGGGTGCGGCCGGTGATCGACTCGGTGCTGCCGATGGACCGGGCCCGGGAGGGCTTCGAACGCCTGGCGGAGGGCGAGGCGTTCGGCAAGGTGGTGCTCACGACGTAGGCCCGTGGCCGTGCAGCGCGGCGGAGATGTGCGCCGCCGCGGCCGACAGGTGGCGCCGTACCTCGCGCAGCTGGCGGTCGGTGACACCGAGGTCCCGGGCGGTGTCGCGGATGTCGTCGCGGAAGTGGTCGAGGAGCCGTTCGAGGTCGCGGCGCGGGTCGTCGGAGGGCGGCAGGCCGTCGTCGGGTTCGGTGTCGCGGCCGTCGGCACCGGCAGGCGGTGCGGGCGGCGCCGGTGCGCCGGGCGGGGCCGGGGGAGAGTGCGGAGTCGGCGGCGCGGGAGGCGTCGGAGCGCCGGATGCCGCGGGCGCGGGCGCCGGCGGCGGGGGAGAGGCCGGCGGCTGCCCGAACTGGCCCAGCTCGCGGGTGAGTTCGGCGAGCCCCTCGCGCAGCCCGCTCTGCCAGTCACCGCCCTTCGCGTGCGACTGCACCTGCTCCTGCACCTGCCGTGCGATCCGCTGCATCTCGTCGCGCGCGGTGTCCATCGCGTCGCGCGCGGCCTCGCGGGCGGCCTTGGCCTGGCGGCGGGCGTCGCGCGCCTCCTCCTTGGCCCGGCGGCTCTCCTCCTTCGCCCGCTTGGTCTGCTCCTTCCACTGCCGCTGCGCGTCGCCGAGCCCGTGCCGGCCCGAGCCGGTGTGGCCGTCGGGCCCGGTACGGGCCTGCTGGGCCGCGGCGCGGACCTCGCGGCGCAGGTCCCCCGCGGCGCCCCGGACGTCCTCGCGGATCTCGGCGGCCAGCGAGGAGACCGACTCGCGGATCTCGGCCTCCAGGCCGGCGATCTCGTCGGCGCGGGAGGCGAGTTCGGCCCGGCCGTCGGCGGTCAGGGCGTACACCTTGCGGCCGCCCTCGGTGGAGTGGGTGACCAGGCCCTCCTGCTCCAGCTTGGCGAGCCGGGGGTAGACGGTGCCGGCGGAGGGCGCGTACAGGCCCTGGAAGCGCTCCTCCAGCAGGCGGATCACCTCGTAGCCGTGTCGCGGGGACTCGTCGAGCAGCTTGAGCAGGTACAGGCGCAGGCGGCCGTGGGCGAAGACGGGGGGCATGTCAGACGTCCTTCCGCAGCGAGGGGGTGTCGCCGCTCGTGTCGCTCGGCCCGCCGGAGCCGGACGGTTCCGCCGGTCCTGCCGCTTCTGCGGGTCCAGCCGGTCCTGCCGGTCCTGCCGGGCCCGCCGGGCCCGCCGGGTCCTCCAGCGGTGGGCGGCGCAGCAGCGCCAGCGACCCGGAGACCGTGGTGGCCTTGAGCCGCGCGGTGCCGCTGCCGATGATGCCGGTGATGCGCTTGGCGCCCCAGCTGCCGGAGACCCGCAGTTCCTCGAAGGCGCAGAAGACGTTGCCGCTGGTGGTGTTGACGTCGACCTCGGCGTCGCCCGGTTCGGGGATGCGCAGCGCGATCTCGCCGGAGACCGTGGTCAGCCGCACCTCGCCGCCGCCGGACGGGTCCAGGTCGAGCACCATGTTGCCGCTCACCGAGTCCGCCTTGACCTCGCTGCTGCCGTCGACCACGGTCAGGTTGCCGGAGACGGTGCTGAACCTCAGGTCGCCGGAGAGCGACTGCGCCTCGACGTTGCCGCCGACGGTGTGCGCCTTCACCGAGCCGCTGAGGCCGACCAGGGTGGCGTCGCCGTTGACCCCCTGCACCGTGGTGGCGCCGCTGATCCCGGAGACCACCGAGTTGGCGCCGACCACACCGACCTCGACCCTGGTGTGCTGCGGCACCGCGAGCGAGATCTCCGCGCGGCGCGCCCAGCCCTTGCGGTCCCACCACTTGGAGAACGCCTTCCACTCCATGTCGTCGTAGCCGACGCTGAGGGTGCCGTCCTCCAGCCGCACCTTCAGCGGCGGGCCCTCCAGCTCGGTGATCTCCACCCGGGCCGGGCCGTCGTCGGTGCCGACGACGTTGATCGCGCCGTTGACGATCCGGACCTTCAGGGTGTCGATCAGCTCGTCGAAGACGAACTTCTCCGGTTCGGCGACGTGCCGCTCCGACGTGCCGCTCATCTTGCCCCTCCTCGGGTGCCCGCCCAACGCAACATATCGCGTCTTCTGAGAGACACGATATATCGCGTGCTGCGCAAGTCAAGCGGTTGTCGTCGGGAACCCGCGTTTCGGACCGGAACCCGGGGTCGGGAAGGGCCCGCGGGCTGCCGGCTACTCGTCCTCGTCCTCGTCGTCGAGCCGGGCCAGCCAGGTGGCCAGCCGCTCGACCGGCACCTCGAACTCTGGGTTGAGGTCGACGAACTCGCGCAGCCGGTCGGCCAGCCAGTCGAAGCTCACCTCCTCCTCGCCGCGCCGGTCTGCCAGCTCCTCGATACCGCGGTCGGTGAAGTACAAGATCTGCTCCGGAACAGGGGTGGGACGGGCGACGGACGGGCAGGAAAAACGCAGCAACCACCGGGGCGGCGAGCCGCCCGGGGCGGGCCGCGAGGCCGGCGGCCCGCGTGGCCCGCACACCGTCAAGGATAGGCAGTGTCCGGGAAGGCCCCCATGCAGGTCGGGCGGGCGATAACCTTCCTTGCACTACCCGGCAGTGGGGGGAATGAGCGCGTGCGGACGTCGGCGATCGGCCAGCAGGCCGCGGTATGCGGCGCGGCGCGCGCCCTCGTGCGGACCACGGGGAGCACGGCGACGGCGCGGACCGCGGGGTTACGGCCCGCGGGGACCACGCGGACCACGGCCACGGTGCGGTCCGCGGCGGCGCGGCCCGCGGGGATGCGGCCGGTGGGGGTGTCGCGGCCCCTGGGGCCGATGGGAGTCGCCGTCCGCGCCGCCGCGTGCGCCGATGGCGGGGCAAGGGGCGCACGGTGACGTCCGGGGGCGCATCGGAGCAGCTTGGCCAGGCTGCCGAGATCCTGGTCCCGCTCGCCGAGGAGGCCACCGTACGCATTCACGGCGCGGAGGCCGGGAATCCTCTCCTGGGCAGTGGCTTCTTCGTCGCGCCCAACTGGGTGCTCACCTGTGCCCATGTCGCGAGGGCCGAAGGGGAGGTGACACTCGTGGGCGCGCCGCGCAAGGAAGTGCGCGTCGGCTACCGCGACCAGCTCCTCGCGGGCGTCGTCGAGTGGGCCCAGCCCTCCGGCCCGGCCTCCGGCATCCCCGGCCAGAACCAGGGCCAGGACGCCGGATACGGCGGCGCGGCGGCCGGCTTCGGCCCCGGCGGTCGCGGCCCGTCCGGCTGGTCGGCCCCCGACCTGGCGCTGATCCGGCTGGTCGACCCGCTCGACCATCCCTGCGTGTGGCTCACCGAGCGCACCGCCAAGGGCTACACCACCAACCCGGTCGCGTACTTCGGCTGGCTGCCGCTCGGCGGCATCCTCATGCCGTACAGCGGCCGGTGCGTGATCAGCGGCCAACTCGGCGCCGGTGGCGGCGGGTTGCTCCGGCTGAGCAACGACGACGAGATGCCGCAGGGCCTGTCCGGCGGCCCGGTGGTGGACCTGGTGCGCGGCGAGGTGATCGGCGTGCTGCAGGCCCGCCGGGCCGAGCGGGACGGCGGACTCGCCGTCAGCATCCAGCAGTTACGCCTCCTGCCGACCGCCGAGAACCCGGCCGACGACCTGTACCACCGGGTGATGACCGCCCACGACCTCTACCACGCCGACCACCACAAGTTCCTGCTCAACCGGGACTTCTACGGCTGGACCGAGGCGCACAGCGAGATCGGCGCCGCCGCCGGCCGCGCCCTGACCCCCGGCCGCCGCACCACCCTGCTCGGCCTGCTCGCCCAACTCCCGCCGCCCTCCGGCGCCCGCGCGCTCGGCGACCTCGTCACGGAGGTGCGCGGCGGCGCCGGCCAGGGCTTCGCGGTCGCCCCCCGCGCCTGGCGCGACGGCCTCGGCCTGCTCTACGACCTGCGGCGCGGCTCCGAACTGGAGGCGGTGCTGCGCTACGCGGTGCTCGCCGCCACGGCTGAACGCCCGCAGTCCGCCCAGGAGTCCGACGAGCGGGAGCTGTGGGAATGGGCCCAGTCCACCGCGGCCGACCAGGGCCTGAGCATGCTCTTCCGCAACTCCCTGATAGGGGAGCGGATGTCGCGGCTGCGGGCGCGTGGCGCGGAGGTGCCGCCGCAGGCAGGGACCGAGCCGGCGCTGCGGGCGCGTGGCGAGGCCCAGTTGGAGATCATCCCGCGCGGCTGGGAGCCGGACCGCTTCGACTGGCGGGTCACGGTGTCCCCTGAGAGCGGCGAAGTCGACTGCGTGCACGAGGACTTCCACGGCACCGCGGTCGCCGACCTGCCCGCGCGGCTGGCCGCGCCGCTCGCCGAGGCGTTCCGCCGCTGCGACGAGCCCGGCTATGTCGCCGCCCTCCAACTGGCCGTGCCCGGCTCGCTGATGGCCTTCGCCGCCGACACCTGGCGGCTCGATCCGGACGGCAGCACGCTCGGCGCGGTCCGCCCGGTCGTGGTGCGCCGCACCGACCCGCCGTCGGACACCGACCCGGCCGTCGCCGAGGAGCGGCTCAGCCGCTGGCAGACCCTGCACCGCCGGCTGCCCCGTACCGAAGTGCTCGACTGCCTCGACTCGCAGCAGCAGCCGCTCCCGGAGGACGCCGAACTGCGCTCCCGGCCACGGGAGATGCTGCCCGTGCTGTGCCGCAGCGGCGCCACCGCCCCGGAGGCTTTGCACCGGCTGCTGCGCTGCGGCTACTCGGTGGCGCTGTGGCGGCGCGACGAGATCGAGTCCCAGCGGATCTGCTCGGACCTCCACCGCGGGGTGCCGCAAGCCGTCCACGCCGCCCGGACGGCCGCCGGCCTGCCCGCCCAACTCGCGGGCCTGCGCGCCGCCGTCGCCAAAGGTGTGCCGGAGATGTTCTGGTCGGGCGGGCTGGCGCTGCTCTACGACGATCCCACCCGACCCCTTCCAGGAACCGACGAGCTGCTGGAGACTCCATGACGAACACCGACGCCCGGGATCGACGGGGGTATCGCGATGAGTGACGGGACCGAGTCCGGCGCGGCCGGCGAATGGCTCATCTACCGCGGCACCGGCGAACCCCACACCGGCATGGACGGCCTGCCGGAGCCGCCGCCGTGGCGGGACTTCGACGGCGGCCCGCTGGTCGGCAGCGGCCCGGGCCCGGACAGCTCCTCGGCCCGGCGGCTGGGCGCGTACCGGCACATGGCCGAGATGCACCGGCCCAGCCCGGAGGAGCTGGAGATGGTCAACGCGGCGCTCTACCTGCGCCGCCCGCTGCTGGTCACCGGCAGCCCCGGGGCCGGCAAGAGCACCCTCGCGCACGCGGTCGCGTACGAACTGGGCCTGGGGCGGGTGCTGCACTGGCCGATCGTCAGCCGCAGCACCTTGCAGGACGGCCTGTACCGGTACGACGCGATCGCCCGGCTCCAGGACACCCAGATCGCCGCGAACTCCGGCACCGTGCCGCCCGGCGGCATCGGCAGCTACATCCGGCTCGGCCCGCTGGGCACCGCGCTGCTGCCCACCGCGCAGCCCCGGGTGCTGCTCGTCGACGAGCTCGACAAGAGCGACATCGACCTGCCCAACGACCTGCTGAACGTGATGGAGGAAGGCGAGTTCGGCATCCCGGAGCTGGAGCGGCTGGCCGAACGCGAGCCACAGGTCGACGTGTTGACCGACGACGGCAGCCGCGTCACGCTGCGTGAGGGACGGGTGCGCTGCCGGGCCTTCCCGTTCGTGATCCTGACCAGCAACGGGGAGCGGGACTTCCCGCCGCCGCTGCTGCGCCGTTGTATCCACCTGGAGCTGGGCCGGCCCGACCACGAACGGCTCTCGACCGTGGTGCGCGCCCACCTCGGCGACGAGGCCGCGACCGTCGGCGACGACCTGGTGCAGCGCTTCCTGGAGCGCTCGCGCAGCGAACTGCTCGCCACCGATCAGCTGTTGAACGCGATATACCTCACCCACCACGCGGCGCCGCCGTCCCGCGCCCGGCTCGCGGACATGCTCATCCAGCGGCTCGACAGGCCCAGGTGAGGCGATCATGGCCGAGAGGGGCCCCGGACGGCAGCCCGACGACGACCGTGCCGACGACGACCTGACGGCGCGCACCGCGCCGAACGGCGGCACGCACGGTGGCCCGGAGAGCGGCCCGGCCGACGGCCAGGAAAGCAGCCAGGAGACCAGCCAGGAGACCAGCTCGGAGAGCATTTCGGAGAGCGGTTCGGGCGCCGGCCCGGGCGAGGACACGGGCGAGGACACGGGCGCGGCCACGGGCTGCGGCACCGACCCCGATGACCGCGCCGCCGCGCGCGCCACGGACCCGCTGACCCGGGTGGTCAGCGCGATCAGCCGGGCCGGACTCGACCCCGACCCCGCCGAGATCGCCGACGCCCTGTGGCTGGCCCGCTGGTCGCGCCCGACCGCGCGGCCCGACCCCGAGACCCTGGTCGGCCCGCACAGCGGCAGCCCCGGCGCCGGCGTGGAGTACCCGCGCGCGCACCGCCCCGACGGCACCGACGGCGCCGGCACCCGCCTGGTCCCCCCGGCCCAGCCCCCACCGGTCCACGTCCCCCCGGAAGACCGCGTGATCAGCCTCTACCCCGGCGAGGGCTACCCCGGCCAGGTCGGGTCCACCCCGGCCGGAGCCGCGCTCGGAGTGGCCGTCCCGGAGGCGGGCACCCTGCCCCAGCTGCTCGAACTCCAGTCGGCCCTGCGCCCGTTGCAGCGCTACCGCAGCCCGGCCCGCCCGCTGCGGGTGGAGCTGGACGAGTCCGCCACCGCCGAACGCGCCGCCCGCGCGGGCGGGTTGCTGCTGCCGGTCTTCCGCCCGGCCTCGCACGGCGACGCCGCGATGCAACTGCTCATGGACACCTCCTCCTCGATGTTCGTGTGGGAGCGGATGCTGCGCGAGCTGAGCAGCGTCTTCGAACGCCTCGGCGCCTTCCACGAGGTGCACGTCCGCTACCTGCACGCCACCCCCGACGGCACGCTCGGCGTCAGCGGCCGCTTCGACCCCGAACCGGCGAGCCTGCGCTCCGCCGAGCAGCTCAGCGACCCCACCGGCCGCCGGATCACCCTCATGGTCAGCGACTGCGCCGGCCCGCTGTGGCGCTCCGGTCAGGCCCACCGGCTGCTGCACCGGCTGAGCCGGCACGGCCCGGTCGGCGTGCTCCAGCCGCTGCCCGCCCGGCTGTGGAGCCGCACCCTGCTGCCCGTCTCCTACGGGGTGCTGCACCGCGCCGAGGGGATGCTGCTCGCCTCGCCGCTGCGGTTCTCGCCCGGCGCGACCGGGGTGCCCGCCGCGCCCGACGCGCTGCCGGTGCCCGTACTGCCGCCCACCGCCGCGGCGTTGGGCGCGTGGGCCCGGCTGCTGGCCGGGATGGGCGCCGGCGAGGTGCCCGCGGCCGTCGGCTGGGTGCGCGCCGACCAGCCCGCGGTACGGGTACGGCCGCGCCGGGCGACGGTGCCGGTGCCCGCGCTGGTCCGCCGGTTCCGCGCCGCCGCGTCGCCCGCCGCCGCCCAACTCGCGGTCTACCTCGCCGCGGCCCCGCTGTTCCTGCCGGTGATACAGCTCGTGCAGCGCACCATGCTGCCCGACTCCGGCCCCGCGGAGCTGGCCGAGGTGCTGCTCAGCGGCCTCGTGGTGCGCAAGAGCGGCGACGACCAGCGGTGGTACCACTTCGCGCCCGGCGTACGGGACGCGCTGCTCGGCCCGCTCGGCGTGGACGAGGCGCGCCTGGTGCTCAAGCACTGCTCGGAGTACGTCGAGCAGCGGTTCGGCAAGTCCGGCCCCAACTTCCCCGCCCTGGCCATCACCCAGCTCGCCGAGGGCCCCGGCGACCCGACCGCGGACGCCGCGGTGCGCTCCGCCGTCCAGCACGCCGCCCGCGGCTTCGGGCCCGACGGGTCCGGGTCCGGGTCGGGGGCCGGCCGGGGCGGCGAGGACGGCACCATCACGGAGTCGCGGCAGCCGTTCGCGGAGGTCGCCGCGCGGGTGCTGGAGCGCTTCATGCCGCTGCCCGACGACGGCACCGCGCCCAGCCCGTACTCCGACCCGTACGAGGCGGTGCAGTCCTCGACGGTGGTGCAGCGCGCCCGGGACCTCGCGGACCGGTTCACCGCCGAGGGCATGGTGCAGAACCTGCTGGACGCGGTGGCGATGCTGCGCCGGGCCGCCGCGGAGGAGCGGGTGCGCGGCCTCGACCCGGAGCTGTGGACCGAACTGGCCCAGCAACTCCTGCGGTTGTGGCGGCTGCGCGGCGGCACCGACCTGCTCGGTGAGGCCCGCGAGGCGGCCGAGACCGCCGCCGCCCACCACTCCTCGCTGCCGGCCCGCGCGGTGCGCGCCCGGGTGCTCCAGGCCACCGCCCAGGAACTCGCCGCCATCGGCGACAACCGCGGCGCGCTCGAACTGCTCCAGCGCGCCGACCGGGAGTTCACCGCCGTGTGCGCCGCGCCCGGCCTGGACTCCGCGAAGCAGCTCGACGCCACGCTGGAGCGGGTCGCGGTCCTGGAGGAGCAGTGGGCGATCAGCGGTGACACGGCGCTGCTCCAGGAGACGGTCGGAACGCTGGAGGCGGTCGCCGACTCCTGGTCGCCGCAGCGCCCCCGTCCCAGCGAACTCTCCCTCGCCCTCGGGCGCGCGCTGCTGCGGCTGGCCGACGCCGCGGGCAGCCGGGAGCGCAAGCAGACCTACGCGCAGCAGGCGGGCCGCAGTTACGCCGGCGCGCTGATCGCGCTGCGCCGCGAGCAGGCCGCGCCGGAGGCCGTCACCGCCGCGACGCTCAGCCTGGTGGACGCCGAACTCCTGTCCGGCGGAAGGCTGGTGGAGGCGCAGCGGCTGGTGGACCGCGCCCTCGGCGAGACCCGCGACCGGTTGCAGCGGGCCGCGATCCTGGCCCGGGCCGGCCGGATCAGGGTGGCCCGGCACGCGGAGGGCGGCCCGCCCGGCGAACTGGAGGCCGCGGCGGGCCGGTTCGAGGAGGCGTGCCGGCTCACCCCGCGCGACCGGACCGAGTACCGCGACCTGGTGGCCGAGTGGGGCGCGGCGCTGCTGGCCCGGTCGGAGCTGCCCGGCGGCTGGACGTTCGTCAACCGGGCGGTGCTGGTGCTGCGGGACTGCCGGATGGAGACACCCGAGTCCGACCCGCAGCAGCCGGAGCGGCTGCTGATGCTGGGGCGCGCGTTGATACTGCGCTACCGGGCCGAGCAGGAACTGGTGGACCTGCGCGAGGCCGAGCAGGTGCTCGGACTGGCCGCGCAGGGCGCCGACGGGGCGGATCTGGCCGCGCGGATATGGTTCGAGCTGGGCGAGTCGCACCGGCTGGTGCCCCAGCACTCGCGCCGGCCGGAGCGCCTCGACCAGGCCGCCGAGGCGTACCGGAAGGCCGCCGCCGCGGCCTCGGACGCCGCCCGCTCCTCCGCCGAGCCCGAGCCGATGGTGCGGCTGGCGGCCAGGGCGCACCACTGGCGCGGCGACGCCTACGAGACCGCCCGCCGGCCCCGCGCCGCCGTGGACGCCTACCGCGCGGCCCTGCGCCAGTGGCGCCAACTGCCCGACGACGGAGGCGAGGAGGGCCGGGACACCGGCGCGCGCCTTGACGCGCTGACCAGTTGACCGCCGCGTGACCGCCGCGTGGGCGCCGCATGAGCGGCGCGCGATCCGGCGGCGCCCGCGCAACCACCCTGTTCCGTAAGGTGATGGGCCGGTGGGCGCGGTAACGGTGGCGACAGCGTGCGCCCGGAGGGGCACCATGGACGTGACGGGCGGTGGGGACGGAAAGGCGCGGGAACAGCGGCACGAGCGGGAGCAGCGGTACCAGCAGTACCAGCGGTACAGCGGGGGACCGGGGGACAGCGGGACGACCGGACGGCTTGGGAGGCGCGCGATGGAGGAACGACCCTACGGCGGCGCGGAGGCGTACAGCGACCCGGCGCTTCGCGAGGCCGGAATCGACCTGCTCGGCATGGACCTGGAGTCGCTGCGCACGGTACGGCACCCGGTACTGTCCGCGCTGGTCAGCGATTTGCGGGAGCGGGTGGCCGCGCCGGGCAGTGAGGCGCTGTGGGGGTTCGACAACGACACCCCGTGAGCGCCTCCGCGCGCCGGCCTGCTTTTGGACGCGCCCCGGAAGGGATACGGCCAATTACCCGTCCGGGTGTTTGCTGCCCGGCGATCGGCGGGAACAACCGCGAGGGCCGGTGGGAAGTCCCTCGGTGGCCCACGCCCGGGGGAGGTGATGACGTGCGGCACACTGCCGGGGCACCCCGGCGGTCCGGCCCGGTCGGCGCCGCCCCCGCCCCGGGTCGACCAGGAACCGCGCCAGGAGCCGCGCCCGGAGCCGCGCCCGGAGCCGCGCCCGGGCCCATGACCGCGCCGGCACCGGCACCCGCGCCGGACCCCGCACCCGCACCCGTATCCGTGGCGGAGCCCGCGACCGTATCCGGACCCGCTCCCGAACCGCCGTCGCCGATCCGGCAGTTCATCCTCAAGACGCACAGCCGGTGCAACCTCGCCTGCACCTACTGCTACCTGTACGCGGGCCCCGACCACACCTGGCGCGACCGCCCCCGGGTCCCCGCGGACGAGGTGACCGCGCGCACCGCCACCCGGATCGCCGAACACGCCGCCGCGCACCGCCTCACCGACGTCTCCGTGGTCTTCCACGGCGGCGAACCGCTGCTCGCCGGGGCCGGACGCCTCGCCGCCGACCTCGACGTGATCCGCGCCGCGCTCCCGCCCGGCTGCGCGGTGCACGGCAGCGTGCAGACCAACGCGACCCTGCTCACCCGCGACCGCGTCCGTACCCTCGCCGACGCCGGACTGCGGATCGGCGTCAGCCTCGACGGCGGCCTGCCCGGCCACAACCGCGAGCGCGTGGACCACGCCGGCCGCCCCTCCTGGCCGGCCGCCGCCGCGGGCCTGCGGCTGCTCGCCGCCCACGCGCCCGAGGCGTACGGCGGGGTGCTGTGCGTGGTCGACCTGCGGCACGACCCGGTCGAGGTCTACGACTCGCTGCTGGCCTTCGACCCGCCCGCGATCGACCTGCTGCTGCCGCACGGCAACTGGACCAGCCCGCCGCCCGGCCTGCCCGCACCGGCCGACGACCCGGCACCGTACGGCCGTTGGCTGACCACCGTCTTCGACCGGTGGTGGGACGCGCCCGAACGCCGCACCCGGATACGGCTGTTCGAGGAGTGCGTCGCGCTGCTGCTGGGCGTGCCCGCGGCGATCGAGCGGCTCGGCCTCCAGCCGTTCACGGCGGTCGTGGTGGAGACCGACGGCGCCATCGAGCAGGTCGACTCGCTCAAGTCCGCCTACGAGGGCGCCGCCGCCACCGGTCTCGACGTCTTCCGCAACAGCTTCGACGACGCCCTCGCCCACCCCGGTGTCGCCGCCCGCCAGGCCGGCCTCGCCGCCCTCGGCGCCACTTGCCGGGCCTGCGCCCTGGTCACGGTCTGCGGCGGCGGACACTACGCCCACCGCTACCGGGCCGGCGCCGGCTTCGGCAACCCGTCGGTGTACTGCGCCGACCTGGCCCGGCTCGTCCGCCACACCGCCCACCGACTCGCCCAGGCGGCCGACACCGGATTCGGCCGCCCCACGACCCGGGAGACCATCCGGTGAACCCGCCCGGCACCACCACCCCCGCACCCGCCCCCGCCGACAGCGCACTACCCGACGAGATGCTGCCCGTACTCGGCAGCACCGGCAGCACCCCGCAGCTGCTGGCCCTGCTCGTCTCGCACCAGCACGCACGCCGGTTGCTGACCCTGCGCGCCCTGCTGGAGGCGGTGATGGACGCGCCCGCCGGCGTCCTGCCGGCCGGCACCGCCGACCGCGTGCTGCGCGACTGGCGGCTGCTGGAGGCCGCCGACCGCGCGGACAGCGCCGCGACCCGCCAGGTCGTGCAGTATCCGCACACCGGAGCCTGGGCCGAGCGGTGCCTACGCGCGTTGACCCGGCCCGGGCAGGCGCACCGCGCCGTCGAGGAACTGCCGCACCTGGCCGGGCTCGCGGTGGCCGCCGCCGCCCGCGCGGGCCTGCGCTTCACCGTCGACGTCCCGCTGCGCGACGGCGAGCTGCGGCTGCCCACCCTCGGCGGCCACCGCCCGGCCCTCCTCCCGGCCGCCGGCTCGCCGGCTCCCGGCACGCCCGCGCCCCGCATCCGCGTCATCGGCGAGCCCCGCCGGCTCTGGCTGGTCCCGCTGCCGCCCGACCCCGACCCCGGCCACGGCCACGGCCCCACCTGGGCCTCCGGCCAGGACCTCGACACGCCCGGACCGCTGCCCGGGTCCGTCGAGGTCCGCCTGGGCGCCGACGGCATCTGGCGCTCCGCCGCCCCCGGTTGGCGCCCGCTCCAGGCGCTGCGGCACCCCGACGGCCGCGCCGTGCTGATCGACGACGTGGACCCGTACCGCGACGAGGAGCGGCGCACCAACCCCTACGGCCTGGACATCGCCGACCGGCTCGACCTCGGCGGGCACGCCGCGTGGCGGACCGCGTGGCGCGACGCGCGGCCGTGGCTGCGGCTGGGCGGCCCCACCCGGGCGGCCGAGGTGGGCGCGTTGCTGGACTGCGTCGTGCCGCTGGCCGGCGCGCCCGGCGCGCAGTGCAGCGCCACCCGGGGCGAGGCGTTCGGGGCGCTGCTCAGCAGCACCCCGCGCGACGGCCTGGAGCTGGCCGCGACGCTGGTGCACGAACTCCAGCACGCCAAGCTGCTGGCCGTCTCCCAACTGGCGGTGCTGCACACCGCGGACGACACTCCCGGCTACTTCGCGCCCTGGCGGCCCGACCCGCGGCCCTTCGACGGGCTCTTCCAGGGCGCGTACGCCCACCTCGCGCTCGCCGACTTCCACCTGCGGGCCGCCAAGGCGCTGATCGACCCGGCCCGCAGGGACGCCGCCTGGGCCGACCACTGCCGCTGCCGCGAGCAGGTCGGCGCCGCGCTGCCGCAGCTCCTCGGCGCGCGGGCGCTCACCCGGCAGGGCCGGGCTCTGGCCAACGCGATGGCGGCGCATCACACTCGGCTCAAGGAGCACGCTCCGCCGGACGGCCACCTGGCCCGCGCCACCGCCTACGTCGAGACGGCCCGGGTCATCTGGCGGCGCCGACGGGCGCAGATGACCACGAACGGGCGCGAACCGGCATGACGACACGTCAACGGGGGAGCATTCGGTGTAGTTTCTGGCGCAGCCACCTGTCGCACCGTCAGAGGACTACGCGCGTACAACGAGGGAGTCGGTCGCATGGCCGGAGGGCGGAACACCGCTTCATCAGCAGCCGGGCGGGGGCCCGTGACGATCAGCTTCGCGGGGTACAACCGGGCGTGGGCGGCGTGGATCGCCAGCCGGCTGGAGCGGCACGGCCTCCAGGTGTCGATGCAGCGCTGGGACGTCATTCCGGGGGCCAGCATCGAGCAGGGGCTGCGCGACCTGCTGCTGTCCGAGGGCCGGGTGCTGGTGGTGCTCAGCGAGTGGTACTTCCGGCTCGGCCCGCGTGACCCGGACGAGTGGAACTCGGCGCTGCGCGAGGTGGTCCCGGAGAACAGCGACCGCTTCGCCGCGGTCTGCGTCACCGCCGCGGCGCTGCCCAGCGCCGCCGCCGCGCTGAGCGCGGCCGACCTGTGGGGCCTGGGCGCGGTCGAGGCCGAACGCCGGGTGCTGACCCGGCTGGGCATCACCCCGCCGCGCACCTCACCCAGCGACACCCTCATCGGCCTGGGCGGCCCCCGCTTCCCGCTGGAGCAGCCCGCGGTCTGGGGCGGCGTGCCGCGCCGCAACACCCGCTTCACCGGCCGCGAGGCGCTGCTGTTCGGGCTGCACCAGGAACTCACCTCCGCCGAGCCCGGCGCGGGCGTGGCCACCCTGCACGGCCTGTCCGGCGTCGGCAAGACCCACATCGCCACCGAGTACGTCTACCGCTTCGGCTCCGAGTACGACGTGGTGTGGTGGGTGCGGGCCAGCGAGCGCGGCACCCTGCGCGAGAAGCTCGCCGGCCTCGCCCCGGCCCTCGGCCTGGTCACCGGCCGGGAGTACGGCGAGCGGCTGCGCGCGGTGCGGGACGCGCTGCGCCGGGGGGACCCGTACTTCCGCTGGCTGGTGGTGCTGGACGGCGCCGACCAGCCCGAGGAGATCCACGACCTGGTGCCGACCGGGCCGGGGCACGTGCTGATCACCTCGCAGAACCGCGAGTGGGGCGAGCACAACAGCGCGCTGATCGAGGTGCCGGTCTACGACCGCGACGAGTCGGTGGCGTTCGTACGCCGCCGCGCTCCCCGGCTCGACCTCGCCGACGCGGACAAACTCGCCGACGCGCTGGGCGACCTGGCGCTGGCGCTGGACCAGAACGCGGGCGCCCTCAACGACTCGAACATGCCGGTCGACGAGTACATCGGGATGCTCCGGCACGGCGCCGACGTGGAGTCCGGGCTGAAGGTCGCCGCCGACTTCCAGATGACGTACTTCACCGCGTTCTCGATACTCCTCAACCGGCTGCGCGAGGACAAGCCCGAAGCCGTCGACTTCCTGCGGCTGTGCGTGTTCTTCGCGCCGGGGCCGATCCCGATCCGGCTGCTGCGCGACCTGCCGATCCGCGACGTGCCCGAGCAGCTCGCCGGGCTGATGGACGACCCGCTGCTGTGGAACTCGGCGGTCAGCAAGCTCGCCCAGTGGTCGGTGATCCAGTCCGACCCGCCCGAGACCGACAACGAGGAGTCGGTCGGCACCAACGAGGTCATCCAGATGCACCGGCTGGTCTACCAGGCGGTGCGGGCCGACATGCCCCAGGAGGAGCAGAGCCTGTACTCCCGGGTGGTCCGCAAGCTGCTCGCCGCCGCGGACCCCGGCCGCCCCAACGACACCCGGCTGTGGCCGCGTTACGCCGAGATCGTCCCGCACCTGGAGGCGTCCCACGCGCTGGAGTCCACCAATCCGGACATCCAGCTCACCGTGCTGAACTGCCTGCGCTACCTCTACCTGTCCGGCGAGTACCGCACCGCGCAGCGGATCGCCGCGACCGCCGCCGAGACCTGGCCCCGGCTGCTCGAACCCAGCCACCCCCGGCTGTGGGACCTCGCCCACCACCAGGCCAACGCGATCCGCGCCACCGGCGACTACGAGACCACCGAGGCCATCGACCGCCGTGCCTACGAGCAGTTGAGCCGCGACCGCGGCGACGGCGACCTGCTCGCGCTGCGGGCCGGCGGCGGCCTCGCGGCCGACCTGCGCGCGCTGGGCCGCTACGACGAGGCGCTGGCACTGTCGGTGCGGGTCCGCGACGGCTACCAGGAACTCGTCGGCGGGCAGGACTCCCGCACCCTCGTCGCCCAGAACAACATCGGCCTGACCCTGCGCCTGCTGGGCCGCTACTCCGACGCCTTCCGGCTGGACCAGGTGACGATGGAGGCGCTGCGCGAGCTGCTGCGCGACCGCCACAACTGGACGCTGTCGTCGGAGAACTCCTACGCCCACGACCTGCGGCTGCTCGGCCGCTACGAGCAGGCCACGTCGGTGCAGGAGCGCAACGCGGAGATCCACCGCACGGTGCTCGGCGCCGACAACCCGCAGACGCTGCGCGCCGAGCACAACCTCGCGCTGTGCTACCAGCGCGGCGGTGACCGGCCGCGCGCCGCGAACCTGCTGGCCCGGCTGCTGGAGCGCTGCGACCGGGTGCTCGGCGACACCGATCCGCTGACCGTGCGGGTGGCGGCCACCTTGTCCACGTTCGAGCGCGAGCACGGCGACCTGGACCGGGCCCGCGAGCAGGGCGAGCTCGTACTGGCCCGGTACCGGCAGCAGTTCGGCGAGGGCCACCCGTACTCCGCGGGCGTGCTGGCCAACCACGGCCTGCTGCTGCGGGCGGCCGGCGAGCGCCAGCAGTCCCAGATCGAGGTCGAGGACGCGCTGGTCGCGATGACCCGCGTGGTCGGGGAGAACCACCCCTGGTCGCTGGGCTGCGCGCTCAACGTCGCGGCGGCCCGCAACTTCAGCGGCGACCCGGAGAGCGCCGTGGAGCTGAGCCGGATCACCGCCGACAAGGCCGCGGCCGGGCTCGGCAAGGAGCACCCGCTCACCCTGTCCTGCCGGATCGCGCTCGCCACCGACCTGCGCAACCTGCGCAAGCGCCAGGAGGCCGACAAGGTCGAGGAGGAGGCGCTCGAAGCCCTCTCCCGCACGCTGGGCCCGCAGCACCCGCACACGATCTCGGCCCGCTCCCGGAGCCGTCCGTACTGGGACTTCGAGCCGTTCAGCTCCTGACCGGGCCACGCCCGCCGTGACCCGCGCACGCCACAACCGCCATGGGGGACGAGGAACATGTCCATAGTCAGCGGCCCGCCCGCCACCTCGGGCGCGCCGCCCGTCTACGTCCAGGTCGAGCCGGGCCCGGCCGCCGTGCCGGGTCCGGTCGGCCCCGCCGAAGGGGTGTACTCCGGCGAGACCCGCGGCAACCCCGCACGGCGCGTCGCCGAGCTGTCCCGCGACGTGTACGAGGACGGCATCGCGCTCGCCTGCCGCTGCGCGGAGATCGCCGCCACCCGCTTCCGGGCGCTGCCGGACGGGACCCGGCCGGACGAGGTCGAGATGCAGGTGGGCATCAAGCTGGACGCCTCGCTGGGCGCGTACGTCGTGCAGAGTTCGGCGGAGGCCCAGTTACAGGTGACGTTCCGCTGGCAGTCCGGCACCGCGTCGTGACGGCCGGGACGGAGCGGGGCGAGGCGGAACAGGGCGACGCGGGGCAGAGCGACGCGGGGCAGGGCGACGCAGGACAGAGCGACGCAGGACAGAGCGACGCGGGGCAGGACGCACCCGAGCAGGGGGACCCGGGGCGCGGGGGAGACGGCGGGCCGCCGCGGGGGATCGCGATCCTGCCGTACAGCTACGTCGTCGGCCAGGACGAGTTGAAGCTCGCGCTGGAGCTGAACTACATCGCGGACGCGATCGGCGGGGTGCTGATCTCCGGCCAGCCCGGCACCGCGAAGTCCACCGTGGTCCGGGCGTTCGCGCTCATGGCCCGCGGCCGGCTGCCGGTCACCCTCACCATCGACGCGACCGACGACCGCGTACTCGGCGGCTGGGAGCTGAACGCGCTGCTGCGCGGCGAGACGAGGGAGCAGCCCGGACTGCTGGAGGCCGCCCACGCCGACGGCCTGCTCTACATCGACGAGGTCAACCTGCTCAACGACCACGTCGTCAACATCATCCTCGACGTCTCCTCGACCGGGGTGCTGTCCGTGCAGCGCGAGGGCATCGACAAGGTGATGAGCGTCAACTTCGGGCTGGTCGGCACGATGAACCCCGAGGAGGGCGGGCTGCGGCCCCAACTCCTGGACCGGTTCGGCCTGATGGCCACCGCGCAGCCGCTCGACGCGGACCAGCGGCACGCCATGCTCCGCGCGGTGCTGCGGTTCGACGAGGAGAGCGGCGACCCCGGCTCGGCCTGGCTCGCCGAGGGGCACCGGCTCGACCGGGAGCTGCGCGAACGGCTCCTCGCGGCCCGGGCCCGGCTCTTCGACGTCGAGGTGCCCGACGCCGTGGTCCGGCGCTGCGCCGACATCGCCGCCGCGCTCCAGGTGGTCGGCCACCGCGGCGAGGTGGTCATGCTCCAGGCCGCCCGCGCGCACGCCGCCGCCGAGGGTGCCCCCGCGGTGACCGCCGCGGACCTGCGGGCGACCGCGCCGCTCGCCCTGCGGCACCGCCGGCCCGAGAGCACCCACGGCGGCTCCGCCGACTGGACCCCCGACGACCTCGCCCGCCTCGACGACCTCCTCGCATGACCCCGCCCGACACCTCGCCGCCCGGCACCACGCCCCCTGACGCCACGCCCGCCGGCAGCACGCCGCAGGGCACCACGCCTGCCTTCGACCGCCTCCTGCGCGTCCTCGCCTGCGCCGCCGCCGACCCCCGCCTCACCGGCGTCCTCCTCTTCGACGTCCCGCCCGAGCTGGCGGCTCCGGTCGCCGGCGTGTTCGCGTCGACGGCCATGGACGCGGTCCCGCGAGGGGAGCCGGCCGGCATCCGCAACGGCCTTCCCGGGCAACGGGGTTCGGCCGCGGCCGGAGGGCCGGTGGTGCGGTTGGGCGCCGGGGTGCGGGAGGACGACCTGTGGTCGCGTACGAGGCTGCGGCCGGCGGGCGGCCGGATCACGTTGGAGGTGCTCGGCGGTGACCTGGTGGAGGCCGACCCCGCCGCGCCGCCGCGGGTCGTGGTCGTGTCGGACCTGGCCCGGTTGCCGCTGCCCGGACTGCGGGCGGCGGTCACGGTGCTGGGGGCGGACGTCGCGGCCGTCGAACGGCACGGGGTGAGCGAGGTGTGGCGGCCGCGGGCCCGCTGGCTCGCGTTCTGCCGTACGGAGGACGCGGGCCGGGTCTCCCCGCACCTGTTGGACCGCTTCCCGCTGCGCCTGGCGGTGCCCGACCTGCGGCTGCCCGCGGACCCGGTGGCCGCCTGGCGGGCCAGCGGCGTACGGCAGGCGCTCGTGCGGCTCGCGGCGCGCGCCGCGGCCGACGGCAGGGCCTGCGGACCGCCGCTCGACGAGGGCGCCCTCGCCCGCGCGGCCGACCTGGCGCCGGGGGAGCGGCGAGCCGTCGCGCTGGCCCGGATCGCCCGCGCGCTGGCCGTACTCGGGGAGGCCCCCGCCCCGGCCACCACCGCGGAGCACGTCACCGAGGCGGCCCGCCTGATCGGGCTCGCGCCGGGTGGCGCCCATCGTCCCGCGCCCGGCAGCCCCGAGGAGCCCGCCGAGCCGCCGCGCGACGAGCCCCTGCCGCCCGCGGAAGCGGCCCCCGCCCGCCCCGCGCGCGGCTCCGAGCCCGGCACCGCCACCCGCACCGCCGAACTGCCCGCACCCGGGCCGGAGGAGCCGCTCGGGCCCCTCGCCGACCACGCCCCCGACCCCCCGGGCGGCGACCCCTACCCGGAGGACGAGGCCGAGCCGCTGCGGGAGTTCGCGCCGCTGCGCGCGGCGTGGCGCCGCGACGCGGGCCCGGCGGCCGACCGCGGACCGGTCACCGGCATCCGCCGGGCCACCGACCTGCGGGACCTCGCGCTCGTGCCCACCGTCATCGAGGCGGCCAAACACCAGTGGCTGCCCGGCCGCACCCGCCGCCGCGGCGACGGCGTCGTGATCAGCCCCGCCGACCTGCGCAGCCACGCCCGCGCCGTGGAACCCGAGCGGATGCTGGTGCTGCTGCTGGACCACACCAGCCGGCCCGAGTGGGAGTGGCCGCAGGCGCTCGCGCCCTACGTGCAGTGGGCGTACGCGGCCCGCGCGACCGTCGCCGTCGTCGAGGTCGGCGGCGCGTCGGCCGCCGACGAGCTGCGCGCGCAGGCCTTCCACGCCCGCAACGTGCTCGACCCGCGGCTCGCCGAAGCGCTCTACCGGCCGCCGGGCCGGGCCACCCCGCTGGCCCACGGGCTGCTGCTGGCCGCCCAGTTGGTGCGCCGCGCGTTCCAGCAGCAGCCGACCGCGCTCGCCGAGGCGTGGCTGGTGGTGGCCAGCGACGGCCGCGGCAACGTACCGCTGCGCACCAGCCTCACCGGCCGGCACGACGGGCCGGTGGGCCGGCGCGGGGTGCAGGACGCGCTCGCCGCCGCGGGCCAGTTGGGCGCGCTGGGGCGGATGCGGCTGCACTGCGTCGTGCTGGACACCGGCGCGCAGCCGTACGCCGAGCTGCCGTTCGAGCTGGCCGACGCGCTCGGCGGGAGCGTGGTGGCCGGCCCCGGAACGCGGGGGGACGCCGATGCCGCCCTCTGACCGGATGCGGCGGGCCGCCGAATGGCTCACCGGAGGCCGCGCGGTGGGCCCGGGCAGCGGGCCGCGCAGCCCCCGGCCGGAACGGCTGCCCGCGCCCCGCCCGGCGCGGGCACCGGAGGCCGCCGTGCCCGACGGCGCGCCCGACGTGCTCGGCAGCGTCGCCGCCGACCCCACCGAACGGCTGCCGGACGGGCTGGCCCAACTCCGCGTGCAGCGGGTGCGATCCGGCGACGACGAGCCCGCCTACCTGCTCACCGGCGCCTGCGGCGGCCCGCCCACCCGGCCGTACCTCTCGCGCGCGCCCCAACTGCCGCCCACGAACATCAACCTGGACCGGGTGCGCGCGGGCGGCGCCGTACCCAGCCAGTTCTACCGCGCGGTGCGCCACTGGTCGCACCGGCAGCGCCCGCTGGTCGGCTGGCTCAACGAGCAACGGGACCGGCACGGCACCGCGTTGCACCTGGTGATCTGGGACGACACCGCGTACGAGATCCCGTGGGAGATGCTGCTGCTCAACGACGACGGAGGCACCGGGCCCGACCTGCCGCTCGGCGCCGCCGTGCCGGTCGCGCGCTGGACCACCATCAGGGAACTCCAGCGCCCGCTGCTCGACGAACCCGCGCACTGCTCGGGACGGGTGGTCGGCTACTTCGACGAGCGGATGCGCCAGGACATCGGTGCCTTCTCGCCCTTCGAGCACGAACCGCACACCGACGTCGACGGGTTCCTCGACTGCCTCGACGAACGCCGCCGCGGGAACGGGCCGTCGGCCGCGCCCGGCACCCCGGACCGGACGGGCGGCGCGGCGGGGGAGTGCGGCGCTGCGCCCACCGGGCCCGGCGGCGCGCCTGACGCACCCGCCGCGCCTGACGCACCCGCCGCGCCCGGCGCGGACCCCGGGATCGGCCTGGTCTACATGGGCTGCCACGGCACCCACGGCAAGCGCATCGACGACCTGACGGCGGGCATGCTCACCTGGTACGAGATGGACGAGCCGGCGATGAGCGCGCTGCGCGGCGGCAGCGGGACGGGCGGCACCCTGGTGTGCCTCAACGTCTGCCACTCCGGCCGGCTGGTGGACAACAGGGGCGGCGGTGAGGACGCGTTGCGCGGCTTCTCCGAACTCTTCCTGCGCAAGGGCGCCAAGGCGTGCATCGCCACCCGCGGCGAGGTCGAGGAGACCGAGGCGCGGGCCCTGCTCGGGCACCTGGTCGAGCACGCCCGCCGCTCCCCCGACCAGCCGCTCGCCCACATGCTCCGCGACTTCCGGGCCCGCGCGGTCAAGGATCTGCCCCGCCAGATCCCGCGCACCCAGGAAGCCGGCGGCGGCCAGGACGTCGAAGCCCAGCGCCGCGTGCTCTCGCTGCTCCACCACTTCATGTACGTCTACTACGGCCACCCGCAGACCACCCTCCAACTCGCCCCCCGCCGCCCGGGATCGGCGGCACCGTGAGCGGCGAGGGCGCGCGGCTGCGCGTCGAACCCGTCGTCGGCCGGCCCCGCGTCGCGGAGGCGGGCCGCGGCTACCTCGTCACCGTCGACCTGCGCAGCACCTGCGATCCCGACGCATGGCCGTACGAGCAGGAGGAGTTCGCCTTCGGGATCGCCCTGGACGGCAGCCCGCACCTGGTCTGCGAGGCGCTGGGACACCCGTCCGTGGTGCTGCACCGCTTCGGCGGCACCTACGGCCCGGCGCGGTTCGTGGTCACCGCGGGCGCCGAGCCGGGCCCCGCGCTGCTGCGGCTGTCGGTCTTCAACGCCCACGGGGTGCCGGTGCGTACGGCCGGGCTGCCGGTCGAGGTGGTGGCGGCGGGCACGGGACCGGCGGACGGCGCGACCGAGGGCGTCCCGCTGCGGGTGGCGGCGGGCGAGGGCGAGGGCGAGGCCGCGGGCGGCTACGGCGAAGGGGCTTACGGCGAAGGGCCGTACGGGGGGCTGACCCCGCCGCCGGTGGTCGCCGCGCCCGAGCCGGCGCCCGAGCCGGCACCCGACCCCGCACCGGACGCCGAACCCGAGCCGGACACCGGCCCCGAGCCCGCTCCCGCCCCCGACGACGCCCCGCACACGCGCGTCACCATCAGCTACGCCGGCACCGACCGGCCCTGGGCGGTGTGGATCGCCCACCGCCTCGAACGCCAGGACGTCCAGGTGTCGATGCAGCGCTGGGACGTCGCCGCCGGCGCCGCCGGTGCCGCCGTCGAGCAGGGGCTGCGCGACCTGCTGCTGTCCGGGGGCCGGGTGCTGGTGGTGTTCAGCGAGTGGTACTTCCGGCTGGGCCCGCGGGACCCGGACGAGTGGAACTCGGCGCTGCGCGCGGTGGTGCCGGACCACAGCGACCGCTTCGCCGCGGTCCGCGTCACCGCCGCGGAACTGCCCTCGGCAGCAGACCTGTTGGGGGTCGTGGACCTGCGGGACATGGACGAGGTCGAGGCGGAGCGGCGGGTGCTGGCCCGGCTGGGCGTCCCGTCGCGGCGCACGTCGCCCGACGACACCCTCGGCGGCTCGGGCGGCTGGGGCGCCCCGCGCTTCCCGCTGCGGCCGCCCGCGGTCTGGGGCGGGGTGCCGCGCCGCAACTCCCGCTTCACCGGCCGCGAGGACGTGCTCGCCCTGCTCCACCGCCGGCTCACCGAGGCCCCGCCGGGCGCGGCGGTCAGCGCGCTCATCGGCCTGTCCGGCGTCGGCAAGACCCACGTCGCCACCGAGTACGTCCACCGCTTCGCCGGCGAGTACGACGTGGTGTGGTGGGTGCGGGCCAGTGAACGCGGCAGCCTGCGCGAGCAGTTGGCCGGCCTGGCCCCCGTCCTCGGCCTGGTCACCGGGCGGGAGTACGGCGAGCGGCTGCGCGCGGTGCGGGACGCGCTGCGCCGGGGGGACCCGTACTTCCGCTGGCTGGTGGTGCTGGACGGCGCCGACCAGCCCGAGGAGGTCCACGACCTGGTGCCGACGGGGCCGGGGCATGTGCTGATCACCTCGCAGAACCGGGAGTGGGGCGAGTACAACAGCGCGCTGATCGAGGTGCCGGTGTACGACCGGGACGAGTCGGTGGCGTTCGTGCGCCGCCGCGCGCCCCGGCTGGACGTCGCCGACGCGGACAAACTCGCGGACGCGCTGGGCGACCTGGCGCTGGCGCTGGACCAGAGTGCGGGCGCCCTCGACGACTCGAACATGCCGGTCGACGAGTACATCGGGATGCTGCGCCGCGGCGCGGACGTGGAGTCGGGCCTGAAGATCTCCGCGGACTTCCGGATGACGTACTTCGGAGCGTTCTCGATCGTGCTCGACCGGCTGCGCGAGGACACGCCGGAGGCCGTTGACCTGCTGCGGCTGTGCGTGTTCTTCGCGCCGGGGCCGGTCCCGGTCCGGCTGCTGCGCGACCTGCCGATCCGCGACGTGCCCGAACACATCGCCGGGCTGATGGACGACCCGCAGCTGTGGAACTCGGCGGTCAGCAAGCTCGCCCAGTGGTCGGTGATCCACTCCGTCCCGCCCGAGACCGACAACGAGGAGTCGGCTGGCGCCGCCGAGGTCATCCAGATGCACCGGCTGGTCTACCAGGCGGTACGGGCCGACATGCCCCAGGAGGAGCAGAACCTGTACTCCCGGGTGGTCCGCAAACTGTTGGTCGCCGCCGACCCCGGCCGCCCCAACGAGCCCGCCCGGTGGCTGCGTTACGCCGAGATCGTGCCGCACCTGGCGGCGTCCGGCGCCCTGGAGTCCGCCGATCCGGCCGTCCAGACCACCGTGATCCGCTGCCTGCGCTACCTGTTCCTGTCCGGCGAGTACGGCGCCGGCCTGCGTATCGCCAGCCGCGCCAACGAGCACTGGCCGCAACTGCTCGACCCCGGCGACGCCCGGCTGTGGGACCTCGCCCACAACCGCGCCAACCTGCTGCGCGCGCTGGGCGAGTACACCGAGAGCGAGGCCCTGGACCGGGACGCCTACGAACGGCTGCGGGCCGACCGCGGCGGCGCCGACCTGCTGGTGCTGCGCGCGGCCGGCAGCCTCGCCGCCGACCTGCGCCACCTCGGGCAGTACCGCGAGGCGCTGGACTTCGCCGAGCTGGTGCGCACCGGCTACGCCCGGATCGGCGACGAGGCGGGGGAGTTGACCGCACAGAACAACACCGCCGTCACCTTCCGCCTGCTCGGCCGCTACGGCGACGCGCTGGCCCTGGACGCGCGGACCCTGGACGCGCAGCGGGCCCGGCTGGGCGCCCGCCACTCCCGCGCCCTGTCGTCGGAGGACTCCTACGCCCACGACCTGCGCCTGCTCGGCCGGTTCGAGGAGGCGCTGCGGGTCCAGGAGGGCAACTGCGCCCAGCACGCGGAGGTGTTGGGCCCGGACAACCCGCAGTCGCTGCGGGCCGAGCACAACCTCGCGGAGTGCCAGGGCCAGGCCGGCGACGGGCCGAGGGCGTGCGCGACGCTCGGGCGGCTGATGAACCGGTGCGAGCGGGTGCTCGGCGACACCGACCCGCTGACGCTGCGGGTGGCCGCGTCGTACTCCTGCTACGAGCGCGAGCACGGCGACCTGGACCGGGCCCACGAGCTGGCCGCCGCCGTACTGGCCCGCTACCGGGGGCAGTTGGGCGACGGGCACGCCTACACCGCGGGCGCGCTCGCCAACCACGCGCTGGTGCTGCGGGTGGCGGGGGAGCGGGAGGAGGCGTGCGAGCAGGCCGAGGCGGCGCTGGCGGCGATGGCGCGGGCGGTCGGCGCCGGGCACCCCTGGACGGTCGGCTGCGCCCTGAACGCCGCCGTCGCGCAGGGGGAGACCGGCGACCCGGCCGCGGTCGGGACCGCCCAGGACGCGGCCGCCCGCGCCGAACAGGCCCTCGGCGCCGCCCACCCGCTGGCCGTGCTGTGCCGGCTGGCGCACGCCGCCGCCCTGCGCCACGCGGGCCGCGCCGACGCGGCGGACGCCCTCGACCAGGAGGCCCTGCGCGCCCTCACCGGCGCCCTGGGGCCCGGCCACCCGCGCGCGGCGGCGGCCAGGGCCCGCGCCCTGCCGTTCTGGGACTTCGAGCCGTTCAGCGCGTAGCCCCGCAGCCTCGCAGTCCCGAGCCCCGCAGTCCCGCAGTCCCGCAGTCGTGTCGGCGCGCAGCC